>JAKOPX010000116.1 GCA_029778665.1 Bacillota bacterium
ACGTATTCTGCAGTGATATCCCCTTTATAAGCCGTGACCGTCATACGGTACTGCGGCCTCAGCCTCCTGTCATCCCAGTTCTTTGTGGATGGAGCCAGCGGCAGATAGTATTCCCAGTAAGCGTGGTTGTCAGTAACAGTCAATGTGGAATCCTGCGGGAATCTTACGTAATAGCCGAAAAAGTCTTTGCTGTAGTCATATGTGTGCCCGTTCGGATCGGTATAATACATTGATTCCAGTTCCGGGCTGAACCGTATTACGACCTTCTCAGGGTCACCCTTGGTCCTGATGTCGATCCTGACGCACTCCAGCGAAAGGAACCTGTGAGGTTCCACTGTCATTTTTTTGCCGAAGATATCCGTCTGTCCCCTCCAGTGGTTCCAATAGCCGCTCAACTTTACTTCCGTAATGGCCATGTTGGTCAGGCTGAACTTCACATCCCTGCTCTGGGTCTTCCCGTTCGGCGCAGTTGCCGTGAACCGTGCCGTATATTCGCCGTCCGGTATTCCGGCAGGCACGGAAACCACACCCTCCCAGTTCTTTTTTGATCCTGCAGCGCCATCAGGGTTTGCAAGGCTGAAAGTTCTGGCGTGCGGAGTACCATGGAACAATGTAACGCTCACTGTATCTGCATATTTGGAAGTTTCAGCAGATACACGCGCTGTTGCGCCTCCTGACAATTCCTCAGGCATGTGCGGGAAAAGTCCGATAGGCGTCGAGACAGTCACCTGAAAACTTTTTGCGGTACTCTTTCCATCATCAGCCACGGCAGCGATCCTGAAATCATACTTCCCGTCTGGCAGATCTGAGGGGATCGTATATATCACATTGTTCCAGAATATATCATTATTCACCTTCGTACCTGTCCCGCTTCCGAAAGCAACTGTTTTCACCGGTGTTTTCCTCAATGCACCGTTATATAATGCCATCTCAAGTTTTACATCGCCCGGGTAACGTGTCCATATATCGTATGCCTCCAGCTCCTCTGACGCCGGAATGCCTTCAAGGCTGAACGCACTGTCCAGTGTCCTGAGCGACGCATTGAACTGTATCGGCGGTGCCTCCTCTAGCGTGAATTTCATGATACATGGGTCGGACCACGTATTTTCAGGATCTTTCACATAGTAATACAATTCATATGTCCCCGGCTTAAGTTTGTCAGGGATCGTATAGTTCCACTCTCCTCCGGTTTCCCTGTACATGATCTTTCTTTCGACTATTCCCCTGTCCGCCCTGCTGTACTGGTGATCAGGGTCGTAAGAGTTGTCCGTCCAGGTCGTCAGGTATACATTTTCTTCCGCATCATAGTCCCAGTCCAGGGAAGCAATTGCCACAGGCTTTCTGTGAGCATAGACCTCGACAAAAGGTGTCCCCGAGTATCGATCGAAGCTGTCAAAAGCCGGATGGTCGGACGGATCATCCTTGATCCTCCGGTAAATAGTGTACTTGCCCGGCTTATTCAGCTTTGTCAGGAGTGTATCAACCCATCCCTCATTGTCGGAGTATCGCTCTGTACATAGCTGCTCCAGGCCGCTTCCGTTGTCGAAATAGTCAGGGTCATGTACATAAAGGAATTCCCTTTTTGCGATAGGATCATTCTCTTCGTCAAAATCAGCCACACTCAGTTGCAACTCGTCTATGCCCGCAAGAAGTGTATATTTCTCAGCCGGTCCCGTATCAGCTATAATGTCCAGAGCCTCCGACATCAACGCTGCAATAGGCCTGTTATTTTCTATGAAGTGGTCATGCCCTACCTGCCGGCGTATATCAGCATGGCCTATCAGGATCAGTTCAGCGCCGCTTTTGTTCAAAGCAAAGCTTAAATCATTCATGTCTCGCAACTTGTCATTGGTTATATAAATTATGTATTTTTTCGATGTAGGTCTGAATGGATCCACGTAAGGCTGTTTGACTTCTTTGCTGACAGTTCCCGTATAGAATCCTGTATAGTCATCATGCCAGACCAGGTTGGGGACCCATATTTCGACTTCTTTTGTCACCTCACCACTGTAGTAGCCGGTGTATGTCCTTCTCCAAACATATGTCTGCCCGATTTCGCCAGGCCCGGAAGGCCTTCCATTGTCTGTATCAGTTGTAAATGAAACCTTATATAGTATGCCATAGTATCCATCCTGATCGTATATCATCGTCGGCTGATTCGTGGCATCTGACCAGACAAGACGCCAGCCACTGGCAGTATAGACATAATGCGATTCCGACCATCCAGAGAGCGTCCCGGTAACAGTTTTCTTTTCGACTTTCGTGACTTTAGAGCCTTCATCCGTCTGATACCGGTTGTTGATATAGCTTGTCCTTTTCAGAACCCCGTAATATCCATTGCTGCTGTATTCGATTGTATCCGGTGGCATACTGCTTCCTGTATGGACAGACCTGCTTGCCTCCATTTCATACCTGTATGTCCGGAGGTCCCACACCTCGACATTTGACAGTATATTGGCCGATCGCAATAAATTGTTGAACTCGATCCGGTTATCCTTTATATATCTCACGTCTTCGTCTGCAAGCCCGGAGTCGAGCATTATGAAGGTGTCGATCTGCGGCCTGTTGACAGGCGTGCTGATATAGAGCCCTGCCATGGGCTGAATGTTATCCACCAGAATTTCTCTTTCCAAG
>JAKOPX010000012.1 GCA_029778665.1 Bacillota bacterium
ACCTAAGATGTTGACTGCTCTTTTTAGGTTATAGGCTAAATAAGTTAAAGCCATCCCATCCCAGCTGTAACTGCTACTTTTCTTTTGATGGTGCCAAAAGGATGTTCTATGATCATAGCCGATTATCTCAAAAGATCCCATTTCTCCAAGAGCTTATTAAAATCCCTGAAGATGTTTTTTAACGCTTTTTTGTTATCCTTTCTAAAATCGGCTATAGTTGTCAAGACACATTAGTGTTATCGCTGACATTGTTGTTCTTGCGCCAGGATAAATACTCCTCCATGTTAAGATATTTTCTACCGCTGGCCCATTTCTCATACTGTTCCATGAGCAAAGCTCCCAGCAGCCGGATGACGGATTGCCGATTCGGGAAAATGCGAATGACCCTTTCCCTTCGGCGGATTTCTTCATTCAGGCGTTCGACGCTGTTTGTCGTCCGAAGGCGCTTGCGATATTTCTCAGGGAGGGAGAGTACCGCTATGACATCATCAAATCCAGTTTCCAGGATCCTCATGGCTTTGGGAGCCTTCTCCTCGAAGTACTCCAGAGTCTGAGACACCAACAGTCTCGCTGCCTTGGGGTCTGGCGCGTTCAGCAAGGCGCGTACATGCTGATGGAGCTCATCCTTTATGGATCTGGGGTGGCATCCAGCACGTTTCTCAGGAAATGGGTCTGACACCTTTACCAGGTGACACCCTGCAGGTGCTGCCGGATGGCACGTACCAGACCACTGTGGTCATCGGAGGTGATAAGATCGACACCATGTAGTCCCCGCTGTTTGAGCCAAGAGAAAAATGAGATCTAACTGGCTTCAGATTCAGTATCTCCTTTCATGATCCCCAAAACTTTCCGGTATCCATCCGTGTTGATGCCAACCGCTACCATCACGCCTCGGGAACGAACCCGCTCGTCCTCACGTACTTTGAGGAACAGGGCATCCACCAGCACAAAAGGAAAGGCGCTCGTAAGGGGCTGGGAGTTCCAGGCCTCAACCAAAGGATCAAGATTGCTGCAAAGATCTGAGACGGTGGATTTGGAAAAATGGGTGCCGCACAGTTCCTCAGTGATCTGGGAGACCTTGCGGGTGGATACACCGTTTACAACCATCTCCATCAGGGACAGGACCAGTGCCTGCTCACTCCTCTAATACCTGGAAAACAACTGCGTGGAGAACTTGCCGTCCCGAATCCGGGGCACGCGGAGCATGGTATTTCCCACCCGTGTCGTCAGGGAACGAGGATAGGTTCCGTTGCGATACCCTTGGCGATCATCAGT
>JAKOPX010000117.1 GCA_029778665.1 Bacillota bacterium
GAGGCTGTCGATACAGCCTCTTTTTTCATACCCATGATACGGAGCTGATACATATGGTGCCGATCCGTGCAGATGTCAAAAACATCATATCACGTCAATTTTCAGCATTTACGCAATCGCTTCCATGTAATAGAATTAAGCTGAGGAGAATGACACAGGTTTACTGGCATGAATGCTCAACTGCCTGTTTGACGGGGCCCGGACGATGTATGGATACATGGCCATCGGCAAAGGGCATGGGAACCGATACAGGAAATATTGCCGCATGGGGAATGTGGGGTCAAAAGGATGAAATGGATCATACGAGGTCTGATAATTCCCGTTTTCCTTATACTTGCCGGCTGTGCCGGAGAAGCGGTCGTCCTGAATGAAGTGCGGGTCGGTGTGTCAGAGACAGGTGCGCCGACCGGTGCTGATAACGCGGATCAAACACGGGCAGAAGCCGGCACTGTACCAGGAGAAGGACCTGCCGGTACAGCAGCTTCCGTCGATACGGCGGTATCGGAAACAGTGAGAGCCGTGGATGGAAATGGCGCCGGTCCGGCCGGGACCGGGACTGGGACTGGGTTTGATACCGGGGATGAGACTCAAATCGTAACTGAGGCTGCAGTTAAGGCTGGCACTGGGACCGGGACAGAAACTAAAACCGGGGAAGGAGCAGTAACCGGAACTGAAAACGGAGCGGAAGCTGAAACCGGTGGAGGAGCCGGGACTATGGCCGGCGGAACGGAAACAGGACCTGCCGGTGCTGCTGAAGAGGGTCAAGACGCCGCGGCTGGTACCGGAAATACCGGCAATGCCGCCGAAAGTCCCGCAAAAACTGCAGGTGCAGGAGCCGAAAGGCCGGCCGGGAGGCATGTCAGGATACCGGTATTGCTGTATCATCACTTCATGAAAGACAACGTGCCTGAAGAACGATACAGCACGACCGTGACAGAAGCCCAGTTTGAAGATCATGTCAGGACATTGTCGGAAAAGGGATACAATACGATCTCGCTTGAGGACCTGAGGGCATACATCGAAGAAGGCCGGGCATTGCCGCCGAATCCGTACATGATAACTGCAGATGACGGGTACGACAGCAACTATTACATAATGTATCCGATACTCAAAAAGTACAATGCCAAAGCCGTTATATTTGCAACAGGCAGCATGATAACGGATGAGCCGGGCAGACGCTGGAATGAAAACAGCCTGGTCTGGATGACATGGGACATGCTCAGGGAGATGGAAGAAAGCGGACTCGTGGAAATACAGAACCATGGATATATCCACAGGCCGGCTGACACGATGTCGCCCGAGGAATTCAGCGAATCAGTCGCCATGGGCGAAAAACTGCTTGATGAAAAGCTGGGTGAAAGAAAGATCAAGGCCTTCGCGTACCCGCACGGCAAAGCCACGGAAGCCACCCGGAAGTTCCTGAAGGATAACGGATACAAAATGCAGTTCATGGTACGGGCCGGGTTGATAAGAAAGGATACCGACATGGCCGACCTGCCGAGAATAATAGTGAGCCATGGCAAGACGGGCCAGGACATACTGAATATGATCAAAAAGTATGAATAACTGCAAGGTGAAAGGGGATCCGGCAACAACTGCCAATGGGGGCACCGGCAGTCAGGACAATGTGCCGGACAGAAGTGCGAATGCGGCTTAAGACCGGTCTTCCAATGGTTTTTCAGCTTGACAAATGTATATATGGCCTATATAATTTACTTTGCATTGAAGAGACGGTGGGATGTAGCCAAGCGGTAAGGCACAGGACTTTGACTCCTGCATTTCGCTGGTTCGAATCCAGCCATCCCAGCCAGAGCCATTAGCTCAGCAGGCAGAGCACTTGACTTTTAATCAAGGTGTCCGGAGTTCGAATCTCCGATGGCTCACCAAGGAAAGGGGACACACCATGCAATGGTGCGTCCCTTTTTCATATCTTCTGAAAAAACACTGGACTGCGGCCGCGTGAAGCATGGCAAGATGCGGATCTGAGCGAGACGAACCGGTTCGGTAGTGTTCGGACTTCCAATCGTCTCCTGCATGTCTTATGTATCATATGCAAATAATACTTCATAAGACGGAGGAGAACGTGATCCCCATGCTCAGAGATCCTGGAAAGAATAAACCGA
>JAKOPX010000118.1 GCA_029778665.1 Bacillota bacterium
CCGGTGAGGAACGCAGCGGGCGAGGTTGTCGCTGTCGTTGAAGTGCTCAGGGAAACGACCCAGCTCAAGAAACTCTACCAGGAGATGCAGGAGCAGAACCTCAAACTGAAAAGCGATGTCGAAATGGCCAGGAGACTGCAGACAAGTCTTCTTCCTGACTCCCCGGATGACCCGAGGCTGGATTTCTCCATGCTTTACATGCCATGCGAATCGCTTGGAGGAGACTTCATCGATATATTCTACATAGACGACTCCCATATCGGCATGTATATCGCCGACGTATCAGGCCACGGCGTACAGGCGTCCCTGCTGACAGTGTTCCTGAGATCCGCTATAAACAAGAAACTGCTTTCGCCTGCGAAGGCCCTGGAAGAGCTTTATTATGAGTTCAACAAGAGCAAGCTCGACAGGGAAATGTATATAACCATATTTTACTCTATAATCGATCTGGACACGAAGACCATGCACTACTCGAATGCCGGCCTGAACGTGATACCTGTGGTATATGGCAGGCAAAGGTTCGAACTTCTGAAGATGCCCGGCATCCCCATCAGCAACTGGCTCGAAAAACCGGAGTACAGGGACGGCTCCGTCAGGCTCTCATCGGGCGACCGTTTCTTCATGTACACGGACGGCATACTTGAGATAAGGAACAGGTCCAACGAGCAGTTCGGAGAGGACAGGGTCCTTGATATACTTCTCAACAGCAGTGCAAGGCCAGGACAGATCCTGCGGGACATAAAAGAGACCGCATTCAGGTTCGCAAACATCAGATCATCTGATGACCTGCGTGATGATGTCACTATGGCTCTGCTTGAACTGAAATGAATCCTGCCACTACCCTTTCGATCCCCGACAGATCCCTGAATATCCTGATGTCTGAAAACATACCGCCGGATGCCATCAGCCCTGCTACGGCTTCTGCCTGGTCGTATCCCGTTTCGAAAGCCAGCATGCCACCTGCGCGCAGATACCCGGTCGACCTGCGTATTATCTCCCTGTAGAAACGGAGGCCGTCATTGCCGCCGTCCAGGGCCAGGACCGGTTCGAAGGACCTGACCTCGGGCTGGAGCCTGTCAATTTCTTCAGTCCTCACATATGGAGGATTCGAAACTATCACGTCATACAATTCCGCGGGTACGCTGCCGAACATGTCGCTTTGGATGAAACGCACCCTTTCGGATACGCCGTGCTTCTTTGCATTCCTCCCGGCGACAGCCAGCGCCGCGACCGAAATATCTGACGCCGTAACAAGGCAGTTCGGAAGATATTTTGCCAGGCTTACCGCAATGCATCCCGAACCTGTGCACATGTCAAGCAGCCGAAGCGGCCTTCCGTGTATGTCGGGCGCTGCCTCCCCGGCTTCGGTCCCCTTACGGGGAAACTCTCCATTTTTGACCCCGGCAATTTCTCGTTTTTCGCTCCGGACGATCTTCCTGCACCAGTCCAGTACAGTTTCCACCAGCAGTTCGGTCTCCTGCCTGGGTATCAGGACATCGGGTGTCACTTCGAACACCAGAGACATGAATTCCTGTTCACCGGTGATGTACTGCAACGGGTAACCTCCTGCCCTCTTCTGCAGCAGTTCTAGATAGCGCTGCTCCGCGTGTTCAGGCAGAACACTGCCGCCATAAGCATACAGGTGCGTCCTGCTGCACTGAGTGGCATAACAAAGCAGAACTCCGGCATCATTCGCCGGAGCATCGATCCCCGCTTTTTTCAGTATTTCCTTACCTTTTTTGTACGCTTCGCTGTAAGTCATACCAATTTCACCACAATATTGTGTCGGCAGCCATGACTTCCGTTCCGCGCCTGAACCGGACGCCGTTTGCAGGAAAAAGAAGCTGCTGCCCGCCGGTACTGTCGCACGGCATATGCTACCACTTGTCGGAATCGTCGTCAACGATGACGTTTTTCATCGCCATTATTGCCACTTCTATCTGGTCGTCATCCGGTTCCCTGGTGGTCAGGTACTGCAGGAGCATGCCGGGCGCACTCAGTATCCTCATTATCGGCCATTCGGTGTGTCTTCCGGTGAACTTCAGCACCTCATAGGCGACACCTGCGACCACAGGGATCAGCAGGATGCGCAGCAGCGCGTTGACCACGGGACTGTGCCATCCGACCAGTGAAAACATGAGTATGCTTATGATCATGACAAGGAACAGGAACGATGTGCCGCAGCGCGGGTGTTTCGTCGAATATTTCCTCACATTTTCCACGGTAAGCTCATCGCCATGCTCGTAGCAGTGGATAGTCTTGTGCTCCGCACCGTGGTACTGCCATACTCTTCTGATGTCCTTCATCATGGACGCAAGATATATATATGCAAAGAATATTATGATCCTGATCAGGCCCTCCAGCAGGTTTTTCACTATCACGCCCGCCCCCTCTTTCCTGATACTGAGCAGGCTCACCAGGAAATTGGGCAGCAGTATGAACAGACCGATGCTCAGGGCAAGCGAAAGCACCACAGTGGCGTATATGACCGCGTCCTTTCCTTTCCCTTCGAAAAGCTTTTCTATAAACAGATCCAGTTTCGACGTGTATTCTTCGTTTTCATCCTCGATCCCTGCAATATCTGCCGAGTACATAAGCGCTTTCACGCCTGTGACCATCTGCCTGAACAGGTTGACGGACCCACGTACAAAAGGTATCCTTGTCACTGATGTCTTTGGCGGCGCCGGCTTTTTGTCAAGCTCTATCCCGCCATCCGGTCTCCTCACCGCTATCGCGATGTTTTCCGGTCCAATCATCATCAGCCCTTCGATAAGGGCCTGGCCTCCAATATTCGTTTTTTTCATGTGCCTGCTAACTCCTTCGGCCAATATAAAAACAAAGACTGAACTGTCCGTTCAGTCTCCAGTTTAACACTTTTGTATCTCCATTTCAAACTTCATTTGTTTCCCGGCAATGCATTCCAAAAATCTGCCGATGCCATTATTCCGCATCTTCAATGCCGAACTTCTTCTTGAACTTCTCGACACGTCCGCCGGTATCCACGAGCTTCTGCTTTCCGGTGAAGAACGGATGGCACTTTGAGCATATTTCAACATGCAGCTCCTTTTTCGTCGAACCTGTTACAAAGGTCTCGCCGCATGCGCACTTCAGAACTGCGTCTTCATAATACTGCGGATGGATGTTTTCCTTCATTCTCGTTTCACCTGCCTTCATCCTGCTGCAAAATAGTTTTTGCCATTTTGCTCAATCAACAAACAAAAAATATTTTAACATATATAGCCGCCTTTAGCAAGTCCTAATTGTCCGGCTGCATTATTTATCAATAAATGCCTTGTTAATGCTGTTCACGAACTCCTCGTTCGTCTTGGTCTGGATCATCCTGTTGAGGATCATCTCCGTGACATCTGCAGGACCAAGATTGCTCATGGCTTTCCTGATAGCCCAGATGCTTTCCAGTTCCCTCGGGTTGAGCAGCAGTTCCTCGCGTCTTGTTCCGGACCTGTTGATGTCTATGGCCGGGAATATCCTCTTTTCAGACAGCTTTCTGTCGAGATGTATCTCCATGTTGCCCGTACCCTTGAATTCCTCGTATATGACATCGTCCATGCGGCTGCCAGTCTCTATAAGTGCAGTAGCTATGATCGTGAGGCTCCCGCCGTTCTCTATGTTGCGCGCCGAGCCGAAAAATCTCTTCGGGCTGTGAAGAGCGCCCGGGTCAAGTCCGCCTGAAAGTGTCCTGCCCGTGGGAGGTATCGTCAGGTTGTATGCCCTTGCCAGCCTCGTTATACTGTCAAGCAGTATCACGACGTCCTTCTTGTGCTCCACCAGCCTCTGGGCCCTTTCCAGGACCATTTCGGCGACCTTTATGTGGTTCTCGGGCACCTTGTCGAACGTGGAATATATGATCTCACCCTTAATAGAGCGCTGCATGTCGGTGACTTCCTCGGGCCTTTCGTCAATGAGCAGCACTATCAGCTCTATTTCAGGATAATTCTGCGTTATGGCATTGGCGATTTTCTTAAGCAGTATGGTTTTACCCGCCTTTGGGGGAGATACGATCATTCCCCTCTGCCCCTTGCCTATCGGGGCTATCAGGTCGATAAGCCGCGTGGACAGTTCCCTCGGATCAGTTTCAAGAGTTATACGCTGATTGGGGAATATCGGCGTCAATTGCTCGAATGGTGTCCTTTTGGCCGCGACTTCTGGCGGATCCCCGTTGACGGACTGCACATAGAGCAGTGCCTGGAACTTCTCGCCTTCCTTCGGGATCCTTCCCTTACCCTTTATCTTGTCGCCGGTCTTGAGCCCGAATCTCCTTATCTGCGAGGGAGAAACATACACATCCCTCGTGCCGGAAAGGAAATTGTCGCTCCGCAGGAAGCCGTACCCGTCGGGCAGCACTTCCAGCACACCTTCCACCGGATCGTCGCTTTCTATTTTTTCAAGGCCATTGTACTGCCTTTCGTGGCCGTTCCAGTCCCTTCTCGGCTGTGCCGGGACTGCCGGCTTTTCCTCTGTTTTGCCTTCTTCAGCTGTTTTC
>JAKOPX010000119.1 GCA_029778665.1 Bacillota bacterium
GTCTGTCTTGAGAGCCTGCCATCCATATACGTTCATCCCGCTGCCCGTTACAAGGTTGCCGAGCTTGTCGATGGTGAAGTTGCCTGCCCTCGTAAACTTGAAGGTGTCGTTTACGCCGCCTTTGCAGATGAAGAAACCATCACCCTCTATCGACAGGTCTGTAGGGTTGTCTGTCCTCTGTACACTTCCTCTGGTTGTGATGGTGTCGACTGCTCCCACTCCGAGTCCCAGGCCTATCTGCATCGGGTTCGTCCCGCCCCTGCCGGTTACCGGATCAGGCGCGCTTGCGCCCCTCAGTGTCTGGCTGAATATCTCCTGGAATGTCACTCTTCCTGATTTGAAACCTACCGTATTGACATTTGCCACGTTATTGCCTATTACGTCCATCTTGGTCTGATGCGCCCTAAGGCCGGACACACCGGAAAACATTGATCTCATCATAAAGTAATCTCGACCTCCTTCAGAATTCATACATCCCGTCCGTCGTTCAGGGATGCCCAGCCTCCCGAAAGGGTCCGGCTGTCAGATTATCACTGCTCCGTCTATGTTCGTGAATACATTGTCCCTGAGTTCATTGCTGTTTACCGCCGTTATTACCGTCCTGTTCCTGATGTTGATTACAAAAGCAAGGTCATCCATCAGGACGAGGGTATCCTTCACACCTTTTGACTCGGCTTTTGCCACGGCCTCCTTCATCCTGTCCCTCTGGGATGGCGACAGGCTGATATTCCTGGAACGCAGCCTGTATTCCGCATGCTTGGAGAACTTAATCTCTTCACTTTCCTGCTGCTTCTGCCTCAGTATGCTGTCGAAACTTACGGCTGCGGTATCCTGCCTCGTATCGGTCCTGCCTGTCCTGACCGGCGGTACGGACACAGGACCTCCCGTGATGACCGGTCTGCCGATGCGGTTTCCCGCGTTGTCAATTACCATCCTTATCACCTTCCTGTCCGTCAGGCGGCGTTACGTCGCTCTCGTTCATGCCATCGGTTTCACCAACGGTGTCAGGACCTTTGCCGCTTCCATCCGTATTCGTCCCCGACGGCTTCCTGATGTTGGTGATGCTGTCAAGAGGCACATGAACTTCGTCCAGGACCGCTTTTATGCCTCCTTTGTTGTCAAATACCAGTTCGGCGATCTTTGCA
>JAKOPX010000013.1 GCA_029778665.1 Bacillota bacterium
ATACCACCACCTTCGTCTGGGTAATGCTCACTACCCTGCCCCGTCCGTCTCCGAACCTGTAACCCGGCGAGACTACAAGGCCGTCACCTTCGCCCTCGATATTCATCAGTGCCATTGGCTTTTTATCCAATATCATGATGGCGCGAACTTCCATATAGGGAGGCAAATACACTTGCTCCACCGCCGGAGAAGGTACCTTGCCCCTTTGCACGGCCTCCTTTGCCACCGCCTCCTGCACTACCGGCATCGGAGGCTCGTTAAAGGCATACCTGCCCAGCGCCGAAGCCATGTAGGAAGCCTCTCTATTTCCTGTACGCGCTTGGGCGAGCTCCTCGAATCCCTTGGCAAGCTCCGCATACTTCTGGTCCTGCTCAGCCGCAGGCTTAAGGAGCGGCGCCTCAACAGGGGGTATGCGGGAGATGGTGACGATCTGCATGTAAAGGTATATCGACCATCCGATGCTGGCTACAAGCAAGACGGCCAAAAGGATCCGCAGGAAACGGGCGCTCCCACCCCCGTAAAGAAGCCCCTGCCACAGCGAAGATAAAGCATCTCTCCAGGATTCTCCCATGTCCTTCTCACTTCCCTCGCATTATGGTCTCTACAGACATATCGGCGCTCACAGGCCCGCTGCCCTTTCCGGTAACGCGCAGGGAAGAAAGGCACACGATCATCTTGTTGTCACGCATCTCGAAAACGGCATCGAGCAATCTGTAGTAATCGCCCTCGCATGTCACCTGGACGCCCGTCCTGTCAGGTGCCGAAGGTTTCCTGACCGGGTTTACCTTGATTATCTTAAGTTCGTTTCCCGCCATGATCCTCTCGAGAGAGGCAAAAAAGGCCACATTATCAGCCGGAAAGGAAAACTGAAATGCCTCCACTTTCTGCAGTATGTCCCGATAGAAGTCGAGCAGAGCGTATTTTCGCGAAACCGCCCCCTTTAAGGTGGATTCCTGCTTGGAGAGGTCTTCTATGGATTTCCTTTCGGCCATGATGCTTGCGCTCATGGAATGCTGGGTCCACAAAAATCCTCCAACGATAAGGCAAAAAACAAAAATTATGAGTGTTTTTTTAACGTTTATCTTCATTTTTTCCAGCTCCTTCGACCAACTCCTGCATTCCCACAAGATCTTTCACGGTGCAGGAAAAGCTGAACTTGACAAGGGTTTGTCCTTGACCTTCGGAACCCTTTCTTTCTTCCTTAGAGGTCACCAATGGGCTTACGGAGCTGACTACGCTTGCATTGAGAAGCTTTAGGGCAAAGGCCGCTATGTCGTTTTCGGCAAAGGCGTAGCCGTTGACGTTTGCCTTTCCGGGAACCAGCTGTACATCGGAAAGCCACACGTTTTCAGGCAATGCTGCCGTAGCCGCCGTAAAAAACTCGATCGACGGTATGTCTTCTCTCAATAAGGCCAAAGCCTTTCCGTAAAGGTCAAGCCGCTCTGTAACCTCCGCAATGTAGCCGTCCAATCGCTTGTTCTCCTGGGTGAGCTTTCCCACGCTCGCCTCAAGGGCCTGTCTTTCCGCGGAAAGTTCCTTTAAGACGAATATCCCGTAAACAGTTGTAAAACAAGATACGACCACGAAGACAAGGATCAACACCAATGCGATAACCCTAGGAAGATCGACCTTTTTCCTCTCAAATATCCTCACGCTAAGCGGCCTTAAATCCACCTTTACAGTCATGATCTATCCCTCACAGCCAGCCCGATTGCGGCTTCCCACCCATATTCTCCGACAGGTTCGCCCTCTATCGACCATTTGCCCCACGAGTCTGCCACACTGCATGCATATTCGTCAGAAAGGCTCTGTAATTCATCCCGGAGCTCCTGGTTATCGGCATGTTCGCTGCAAAGCAGGATCTCCTTTACGCTCAAACCCCTGTACTGAGAAGCCCCGAACGCAATGGAGTTTCTCACCTCCTGAATAAGCATCTCAAAATGAGACACCCCACCCTGAAACTCGCTGAGCGCTCCCACGAAGACCGTTCTGTACACCAGTCCGTTGCCCCTGTAGGTTACAATTATCTGAGAGCTTCTGTCGCCGACAGACAATATCAAGCTTCCCGATTCGTCGCCGCTGTTTGGCCCCAAGGCCCCACGGACAAGCGCATTGCCAAAGGGCTCGATGGCTGAGACCTTGGCATTCTCCTTTGAAGCGATGTCCAATATTCCGTTTACCGTCGTGAGGCGCGAAGCTACGACCATCATGCTCATGTTGACCTCCGAAATGGGAGAAGGCGTCTCCACGGGCACGATGTCAAAGGTAGCGTCTTTAAGCGGAAAGGGAAAGTAGTTTTCAAAGTCCCACCCGAAGGCGCTCCTGGCGTCCTCAACGCTCATCTTCGGCATCTCGACAATGCGTATGATCGCATCCTGAG
>JAKOPX010000120.1 GCA_029778665.1 Bacillota bacterium
TTGCTTTTTGCATCATAACCCCCGATTTATTCCGGTAATATCCCGATATATAGCAATAATTTATTGCAAAATCCTACAAAATAATCATACCATGAAAGCATGTAAAAATCCATAACTAAATGAAAAAAGCGGACGGTTTGCTTTGTCCGCTTTTGCTTTTCATTATAATGAAAGTTCTTTTTGCGTAATGATTAGTCTTCTGCTTCAACCGGAATTCCAGGTTTCTTACTGGAGCCGCCGAAGCTCAGCTTGACCTTTAACGTGCCGGCCATGATCGCGTTATAACAATCGGGATCCCAACCTTCGATCCACATCTGGACCTTGACGACGCCATAGTAGTATCTGGGGTTCTCATCGTCATCGACCGTCGTCAGTTTGACGATGGCGGCCTTGTCGGTCATATCGTCGTCTTCCAAATGAGCCTTGTTGACGAGGTTTGCCGATTTGAGCACGCCGTCGGGCAGGACGACGTCGTTGTCGTCTAAGTACTCGAGGAGGTCGATACCGTCGTCGTCGCCACCGGTTTTGGCACGGAAGTAAGAGACCATGCCGTAGCTCTTGATTTCCTTATCCAGGCGGTTATTGCCGTCGTTTTCGTCTGCCGGTTCGATATCCGGGTCAAGTTCGTAAATGACGACCGTGTCGTCTCCAACGTCTGTTTTTTTGAACAGGTCCTTCTTGCCAACCTGCTCGGTGGTCATGGTGAAGGTCTGGAACGACATTCTCAGACTGTTGCAGGCGAAGATTTGTTTCGGGGTACCGGGTTGAATCTGTACATCGGAAGTATGGATGAAATCCGCGTCGGAGATCCAGGTGACGGGGTCTGAAGTAATCGTCGTGTCATCCAACATATAAACCCACGTCTCCTGATTGGCTTCCCGATATGGGGTGCGGAAATACAGGAAGAAGATGATCCACTTGTCATTTTCAGTGGCGTTTTGAAGCTTAGGCTCGCCCGGATTGGAGATATCAAGTATCTTGAACTCGGAATAGCCGTTCGCCGTGGTGACGGGATCGAGGACTATGCTTTCCGTGGAACCGTTGAAATTGATGCTCTTAATCTTTTCAACGATCTTCTCATTCGTGATGAGGTTCGTGAACGTAACACCGTCAAGCGAGACTTCTATACCGGTTCCGGATGTGATCTCGGCTTCGAATTGCTCAACGGCAACCGTGGTCGTTAACGTGAACCAGGCGAAAGTCGTTGCTCCCAGAGTGATGAGAGCGAATACGGCTGCAAACAA
>JAKOPX010000014.1 GCA_029778665.1 Bacillota bacterium
ATTTCGCCGGAGTATACGCATACATTCACGCCCTGATCTACCGCCTGAACAGCGATTTGATTGAGAAATGCCGATTTGCCCTCGCCGCGTTTGCCAGAAACGATTGTTATATCGCCGTAGAACATACCGCCAAGCGTCCTATCGAGAGGTGGTATCCCTGTTAAGACTCGCCCGATCTGCATATAGTCGACCGGTACAACGTCGGAAATGTTAATGAGACCTTCGACTTCACGTTTCCTTGCCGATATGAGTAGTTCTCCGACCGCTTCTGCGCCGTATCTATATGCGAGTTCGTTAGCATCTTTGCAGCCGCGATACTTCGCGTAGTCGATCACTAAGAAGGCTTTGTCGGGGAACTTGTTGTAGATATCGTTCGCCATTTTCTGACCCGCGGCATCGGCATCACCTACTATAACGATCTCTGTATACTGTTTGAGTTCCTCTGCGCACGTTTCAACCCATGTGAAGTCCTCAGCACCTGATGGGACCGATACGATGTTTATCCCGCCGCCGGTGGCTTGATAGATCGTCATACAGTCAAACTCGCCTTCGCAGATATAAAGTCGTTTGGCAGGTTTGCATAGGTGAAGTCCGAACAGTATCGGTTCTGTATCCCTTTCTCGCCACATTTTATCCTCGCCCTTTTCGATTTTTCGGGCAGGTCTGAACTTGATGAATGTCGGCTTTTTATTCTCGTAGTCGTCCTTTGTGCGGTAAAAGGGAAATACGAGATTGTCTTTATCGTCGCTTGTAATACCGAATATAGCGGCGGTTTCTGGCGTTATGCCGCGCTTCTTTATGTAAGCGAGTCCGGTTTCCGATAAGTCCGTGATTGGTGTTGTCGGTTTCTTATAGGTCTTTCGTTCCGGCATTTTATATCCTTCGTAAGGCTTGTCCAGCAGGGTTGCTTTAACTCCGTACTTGTCACAAAGCTGTTTGAAATGCCCTGCCACACCGCAGGAGCCGCGCTTGCAATTAAATGTGTGTTTCTCGTAGTTCAATGCGAACGTGTACTTGTCTCGGTTATTGCCGCCTTGACAGAAAGGGCAGTACAGCGGGATGATTTCGCTGCCGCGTATTGAATACTTGCCGAAATACTTGTCCGCAAATTCTCGCTCGGTCATTCTATAAACCTGTACTTTTCTTCGATCGGCAATACTACGCCTTCATCTTCCCAGCGCTGCTGGTTAAGGTATGTTGCCGGCATTGGAATGAACCGACCGTTTTCCTTGAGCCATTCCGGTGATCGTTTCCTGCGTTCTATATCGGCAAGTATCTTTTTGCGCATTTCTTCATCCGGTTTAAGGCGGTTCCACCTTTGCCGCGCGACTTTCTTGCCATCTTTGCGAGGATAAGCCGCCCAAAATTCCTCAAACGTTTCGTCGGTAGCTTTTTTTGCTTCGGTATCTGCGTTTATATCTGGTTTACTATCTGTAGTAGTATTTAATATATTATTATTACTATTATAAGATTTGCCCTCAGGGGCAAATGTGTCTGCCCCCTGTGGCAAATCAGAGTTACCTATGCGGCAAATGCATCTGCCTTTTTCGGTAAGTGCATACCACAACGTTCTGTCGCGCTTATCACTGTTGTAGTTTCCGGCAATGATTATGTTCTCGGCTCTGAGCGTTTCAAGTGCCGTGCGTATCTGTTTTTCTGTGAGATACGGGAACATTTCTGAATATGCCGAGACCGAATTATACGTCCAGTAATATCCGTCGTGAAAATGCTCGCCGTTGGCTTCATTCTTTGCTACCCAAAACGCAATGTTGGATAGAATGATTGCGGCATTTACACCGTATTTTTTCGCGACTTCGACATCGAAATAGTGTACCATGATAGCCTCCTACACTATGTTGGGACGGCGCTGTATGCGCTTAAAGGCTTCCTCCGAAGTGATTGGATGCTCATTAACCATAGGTGTGAATCGGATTTCAGCCATGCACTCGTTACTGTTGCAGA
>JAKOPX010000121.1 GCA_029778665.1 Bacillota bacterium
CCCTGACAGCTTCAAGCGCTGCTTCGGTTATAGCCCCGTCAGTATCCAGCGTTTCAGAGGATGCGTCCCTGAAGTCGCCGACCAGCGCAAAAAACAGGTTGGTCTCCCTGTTGGCAAGGTAATAGACCTCCATCTGCCGTACCAGTTCTTCAGCCTGCTCCGGGCTTGTCAGCAGCGCAGGTATTATCACGAACGTCGCGTATTCTTCCGGTATGCCGTTTCTCAGTTCAAGTTTCGGCAGCAGTACCGGACTGTACAGGTGGCTTATGATCGTATTCGTGAAACGCAAAGCCAGTTCGGTGCACGGCAGCAGCACAAGTATCCCGGCAACTGCCGTCACCGGCAGCGACTGGGCTTTTGTCCATGCATAATACATGAAATATGCAGCCATGAAAGCCGTCATGCATACTATCATGCCGACATAAAGCCTTTTAGGCTTAGCGAGCGGAGAAAACCGGAACCTCCACCTTCTGCGGACCGTCTTGCCTATCCTTTCAAGCAAAATTTTCCTGCCATTGCCTGCCAGGTAGAACCCAACATGGTCCTTCGGGCTGTCACCGCCCTCCCTCGCGCACTCGACGGCCTTCTCCGCCACCTGCGTTTCCGGGATCCCAAAGGCCCTGGCCAGCTTTTCTACTTCATGGCGAAAGTAATCCCTTGATTCAAAATCCATCAGCGCATATACGCCGTTCGGGTCTTCTCTCAGGATCTGCTCAGTCCTGCTGAGCGACTCGAATATATCGGACCAGTCCAGTTCCGAAACGAGCCTCAGGCCTGTGATCGAGTTTCCTATGGCGACCTGCGTCTCAGCCTGTGATTTATGCTCTGCCATGGTCAGGTCCGCCGTCGTCAGGCCTTCGGATTTTAACCGCTGATCCAGCAGCGCTGTTACGGTCGATGCGATTTTTCCGTGTTTCCTCAGCCTGCTGGTCAGGTGTTCTGCAAATGACGGCGTGATGATTTTGGCTGTATCAAGTTCGTCTTTTAGTATCCGGTCGATTTTCTGCTCGTTCGCGCCTTCATCCACAATACGCTGGACAAGCATCTCGGCACTGCGCCACTCCTGCCTCGATGCCTTTATGGCTTCACACGTTTCCCTGATGCTTTCGATAAGCGCTATACGCAGCATGAGCGGCATTGCCCACAGTTCGCACATCGAAAGGAGCGAGTGGGTCTGATATGCCTGAATGAATGATGTTATGCTTTTTTCATCTATGCTTCCGCTGGTATGCGCAACTATCTCAAGCGCAATGGAATAGACTCTGGGATAACCCCTGTAATATCCGCTTTTGAGTACAGGCAGTCTTGAATACCGTTTTGACAGATTTCTTCTTATCAGCTTGACCTGCTCTTCTATTATGTAAAAGTTGTCAAGCAGCCACTCGGCTGAGAGAGGCGTGGGCAGTGATTCCCTCACGTCCCTGCTGAGTTCCCTGTAAATGCCGTAAATCAGGCTGTAGTTTTCGTTGAGCCGCCGGATCAGCCAATTCAGGCTTCTCGTATGTTTACCTGGCGGATGGGACCTCGCCATTTCTTCCGCATGTCTCCTGAGTTCTTCATCATCAAGCGCAGTGCCCTTCATCTCCGCGCAGGACCGGTGCCTGCGGGAATGAAGCCTCAAAAGGAGATAAATGATAATACCACCGGTCAGTATCACATATGATGAAGCTATTATGAAGAAAATCATCCGGAAAAATCACCATTCCATGTAATTTTCGTTCATATAGCATACCCTGAAATGGCGATTATCATGTTACGCTCCAAATGATTCCATGAACGGAAGGAGATATCGTGCGGCTAATACAGGAATTGACAGGAGCGCGGCAAATTGATACGCGCATATAAAAAAAACGACAGGCTTCAGTCGGGCGAAACCAGCCCGGTTTGACAAACTGCCCGGGTCCGGTTGCGCAAAATATTATCCCGGGTTTATAAAAATTGATCAGCGTCGTGTCTTCCCCAGGTATTCCTCCAGCACCCTGCATGCGTCATCATATCCAAGTTTCAGGCTGCGGCGGGCGGTCTTGTTGCTGAAATCCATCACCGAGGACAGATTTTCCGAGGGTGATATACTGATGATGTTCAGCCCGGTGGTATCGACCCGCCTCCTGATGCCCATCCCGTAAGTCCTCAGAACTATGATATCCCTGAAACCCCTGTTGCTGACAAGATTTATCGGCAGGTTGTTGTAAAGGGCACCGTCTATGAATGTCTTCCCGTCAATGATCGTCCTTTTGAATGCCGGAAAGCTGGCGCTTGCAATCACGTAATCCACAAGCTGGCCTTCCGGTATCTCCTCCTTGTAAATCTCCACCGCTCTGCGGGCCGTGAGGTCAACGGTGACTATCCCGAACCCGATATGCGAACTCCTGATCCTGTCTTCACTGAGCACGCTCTTCACAAGCTTTTCAAGCGGAGTCACATCCAGCCCGCCCTCAGCTATCACCTTCCTGACATAACGTACGAGTTTTCTGAGCGTATCAGGTTTGTAATCACTGGCAATAAGCTTGCTGTAAAGGTCATTGTCCAGGTTGATGACGAGATCCGGCCTTAGTTCCTGCCAGACGTCATAAGCCAGGTCGATATCGCCCTGGACCACCATGGCCCCGTTGAGCGCACCTACAGACGTACCGGCAACCATCGATATATCCAATCCCATTTCCTTTATCGCCTTGCAGGCACCTATCTGATATGCTCCACGCCCTCCGCCGCCTTCAAGGACCAGACCGAATGAAGCAGGGTCCGGGGACAATCCTTTGCTGAAGGAGTGTTCCATTTCCATCTCATCACCACCTCTTCCAGAAATATAGCATGGAAATATGGTTATGTCATCTGTTAAAATTCTGGTTGTCATAAAACTGGTGCATAAATGGGTTTTCTGTTTCAGAACAAACCGGAAGCACCGCTAATAGCCAATAAAATGCCGAATCTCCGGAAGGAGTACGGGGGACAGAAACAGCAGGCCGTACAGGACCTGCGGCTTCAACAGGCCGTATGGGAACAGTCACATAGCTGCAGCAGGAAACGGGATCAGTACCACAACTGCAAAAGCAGCGCAGGAACGGTTCCGCAGCCTCAAAGCCCGCAGGAAACAGCCATGCAGCCTCATCCGGCAACATGGGATCTGCGTACGGCCAATGGGTGAATCTCGCATGAGTAGGGTTGCCTCGACCCGAACCCGTCAGCTAACCTCGGAGGCACATAAGGGGGTAATAGCAATGAGAATCTTGAAGAAGTCAGCAATTTTCGCGATCACTGCCGTCCTCGCATTCATGATCATGGCAGGTACCGCTTTCGGCGCGACCTACACGGTCCAGAGCGGGGATTCGCTGTACAAGATCGGCATATTGTTCAATACGACTGCAAATGTCATCATGAGTGACAACAAACTGTCAGGCGACATTATCTATCCGGGGCAGAAGCTCTACGTGCGCACCCAGACATATACGGTCAAAAGCGGCGATACGCTCAGCAAGATAGCGGGTTGGCACGGCGTCTCACTGGCACAGCTGAGAAAGGCCAATAATAAGTGGGACGACATGATCTATCCCGGCCAGGTGCTCAACATACCGGCGGGCGGTACAGCCTCATCCGGCAGCAAAGCAGTCGTTTCGTATACCCAGTCTGATCTGGACCTTCTGGCAAGGCTCGTCAGGGCCGAAGCCGAAGGTGAGCCCTATGCCGCGAAAGTCGGTGTGGCAGCTGTTGTTCTTAACAGGATAAAAAGCAGTGAATTCCCAAACACCATTTCATCGGTAATCTATGAGGTCAGCAGCAATGGCTTCTACCAGTTCACTCCTGTTGAGAACGGCATGATCCAAAAGCCTGCGACACAGCAGGAAATAAATGCTGCACTTGACGCTCTGAACGGCAGCGATCCGAGCAACGGCGCACTGTTTTACTTCGACGACAGCGCCACGAACAAATGGCTCTGGTCAAAACCTGTCAAGGCATGGATAGGCCGCATGGTATTCGTATACTGATCTGCCTGGCACCGGCATACGTTGACAGGTAAGCGCAGTTCCGGTACTGATACCCGTTAAACCGTTACGGGTACTGATACCCGTTAAGCCGTTACAGGTACTGAAAACCGGTACTGATGCAGTGGAACGAAACTGATGCGTCGGTTCGGACCCGGAAGCGATCCGCTTCCGGGGGCATTCCCGGGCGTTACTCCGGAAAGGGCATGCGATCCGGCAGCAGCAGTAAAAAAAGGTCCGGTATCCTATGGATAGCGGGCCTGTTTTTATCTTCATACAACGCACTCCTTTTGCATTTCGTTACAGCACCGGGGCGTCCCGCAGCTGCTGCCGTCCGGCCCTGATCCCCCGGCGGCGGTCATATGTCCATGCTCACGATACTGCCGTAGTCAGGTTTTCTTTCAGCGTATGCCTTGCCCTGAATATCCTGTTCTTTATTATCGACATAGGCTTGCCGAGGTCCTCCGCTATCTCCTTGTAGGACATTCCCTTCTGGTGGTACATGACGATAGGCTCCTTGTAGATTTCAGGCAGGCTGTCGATCGCATCCTGCAGCAACTGGTACTTCTCTTTCCGCAGGTAATACTCCTCGGGCGAATCAGTATCTGTCACCGTGAAGTTCTCTATTTCCTCCAGGGAAACGCAATTCAGCTTCCTGCGCCTGACATGGTCAAGGCAGACATTGGTAGCGACCTTTACGCACCAGGTTGAGAATCTGTACCTGTCATCGTACCTGGAAAGCGACCTGTATATCTTTATGAATGCTTCCTGTGCCATGTCATCCGCTTCCTCGTTCTCCTTCGTGAACTTGTACGCGACGGAATAAATCAGCCTCTTGTACCTGGAAACAAGCTCCGCAAAGGCATCATGATTGCCCGTCAGACAGCTTCTTACCAATTCGGAATCAGTTCTTGTCATCTCTTCCAACCCCCAATCGATCAGATTCGCTTTGCCGGCTGACCCAGCCGTCCCGCGTGTCGTTATTTTTTTAACCAGCTTCATTATATTTGTCCCTCATGCGCGTTACATCAGCCAGCAGGTCGGATTTCAGGCAGTCCGGCTGTTCAGTTGTTTTTCCGGTCATCTGTACAGATCCGCCTGGTCAGCAGACCAGGGTGAATGATGAGAAATGTCATCTGATCGTATTGATAACAGACAGCAACATATCTGAATTATCTCCCTTGCTTACAAAAGCGTCGGCACCTGCAGCAAGAGCTGCGCTCTCAGCCTCCGGCCTGACGCTCATCGCGACAATGCGGATATCAGGCGCCAGCTTTTTTATCACGGGTACAACATCAGCCATGTCGCGGTTCGACAATTCCCAGTCAAGGAGCAGAAGTTCCGGCTGTAATTTCTCAACTTTAGCGAGGAGATTGTCCGCATCTTCCGCCTCGTCTATGATAAAGCGCCTTTCCTGCTGTTCCAGCAGGAACCTCAAAGCATTAAGCACATCAGCCTGGTCATCAGCAATCAGTACTTTCATTACTCCACCCCGTTTCAGGCATTATGCCTGCTATTCTATCATGTATAACTCAGATTGTAATAAAAATCCCCCATCATTGCTTCATTCGCATGGGGGGATTTTTTCTGGCCATACGGTCAGTAACATACCTGGCCACGTGGCCAGGTCCGGTATATAATAAATTTGCTTCTGTGACAATGGAGCTGATCTATGCCAATTCGCCAAGCTGACGATATCTCCATCCTGATTCCACTATATGATCTTCTGCTGCAGTGCC
>JAKOPX010000122.1 GCA_029778665.1 Bacillota bacterium
GGCAATCTGATCAGAAAAGTGCTCAGGATGAACTGAAATGCATAAAATCAAAGCGACATAAATGCTTTGCTCATGCTTTTATGTCGCTTCGATATATGCGCATGAACATTATCTGCTGTACCATGGCTGCTCAGACGGCTCTTGTGACCCTGTTCGAACGCAGGCATCTGGAGCAGACAGTGATGGTCCTGGGTGTGCCGTTTTCTATAACCCTGACTTTTTTTATGTTGGGCTTCCAGGCCCTGTTGGTCCTTCTTACGGAGTGACTTACGTTATGACCGAATACGGTACCTTTATCGCATATCACACATCTTGCCATCTATAATCCACCTCCTTAAAGCCGGAGCTTATGATCGCAAAAGCATAACTATTTTAACACAACAGTTCCGGAGACTGCAAGTGCTTTTTATAGCAAAGATCATGCATTATGTCGATCGGATCCTGGCTTCATCGGCTTATACGGGTATGGGATATAACCGGGATCAGACACCGCAGGTGCAGGGATGGCCGGTCTCGCATTGATGGGATGCAAGTTCTGCAGATACGACCGGGTCATGCAGCTCGAATTAGGCAACAGGAACCACAACCGGCAGCATGGATGCTGTCGGCGCTGGTCCCGAGCCACGGATGGCGAATGACCTGCGCCCTCATTGGAGCAAATGAGCCGGTCAGTAGCTGTTAACGAAGCATCCCCGCAATGCCTGGCCGGCCATCCCTGCGCCTGCGGTCCCATGAATTGACCGGCTGAACCAACTGCCATGCTGCGGGGCAATGCCTGCTTTGCCGCATTGGGGCCGGAACTCGCATTACGGTGTGGAAAATCAAAGCATGATATATTAGAATTAAATATATCACTATTCTGCAGACTGGAGATTTGTGATGCGCAAGAGCCCGGAACTGCTGAACAAACCGCTTCAGTACCTGAAAGGCGTCGGCGAGGCGAGAGCCGCACTGTTCAGGAAGCTTGGGATACATACCGTGGGAGACGTGATCTCCCATTATCCGAGAGACTATGAAGACCGAAGCAGGCTGAAAAAGATAATACAGCTGCAGGACGGTGATCAGTGCTCGTTTGAAGGGATCATCGCATCGAGGGTCGTCGTTTCAAAGCCAAGAAAGGGACTCAGTATAAGCAAGGTAAGCATCAGGGACGATACGGGCCTGATAAATGCGATATGGTTCAATAAGCCTTATCTGAAGGACCAGCTCATGCCGGGGGATAAGTATCTTTTCTTCGGGAAAGTGACCAGGAGAGGGACATTCGAGGTCCTCAACCCGGTATACGAGAAAGTGGATGAAAGCGGCCCTGTAAATACATGCAGGATAATACCGGTATATCCTTCAACCGGGAAACTGACGCAGAATGTCATCCGCTCCGTGATCAGGAATGCCCTGAGCTATGCCGGGGACTGCATTGAGGATATCATGCCGTCATGGATCAGGGAACGGTATCACCTGGCAGGAGCGCTTTATTCGATCAGCAACATCCACTTCCCTGAAAGCGACGAAGCTTTTCTGAAAGCCCGTGAACGGCTCGTTTTTGAGGAACTGTTGATACTCCAGCTAGCCCTGATGTCCGTCAGGAACGTTCAGGAAAACGCCTCATCCGGGATCACATTTGGTGCACGGGAAGAAGTCCGCAGGTTCATCGAAGGACTGCCATTCAGGCTGACAAATGCCCAGCTCAGGGTTCTGGAAGAGATCGAGAACGATATGGAAAGCAGCAGGGTAATGAACCGTCTTGTACAGGGAGACGTGGGATCAGGAAAGACCATCGTCGCTACGGCGGCACTTGTCAAGGCTGTAAAAAGCGGGTACCAGGGAGCTTTCATGGTGCCCACAGAAATACTTGCCTCCCAGCACTATTCCTCGCTGAAGGAACTGCTGGAGCCGCTGGGCTTCAATATAGCCCTCCTGACGGGAAGCGCCGGGGCGAAGGAATCAAGGAGGATACTTGAAGGCCTGGCCTCGGGTGAGATAGATATTGTCGTAGGTACGCATGCATTGATCGAGGACAGGGTGGTTTTCAGGAACCTTGGTCTCGTTATCACTGATGAACAGCACAGGTTCGGCGTCAGGCAGCGGGCGGCCCTCGGTAAAAAGGGGACATGCCCGGACATGCTGGTCATGACGGCCACCCCGATACCGAGGACACTGGCGCTGATATTGTATGGCGATCTGGACATCTCGATAATCGATGAACTGCCGCCTGGAAGAAAAAAGGTGCTTACATACGCCGTGGACTCGTCGATGCGTGAAAGGGTCTACAATTTTATCAGAAAACAGGTGAAAGAAGGCAGGCAGGTTTACATAGTCTGTCCTCTGGTGGAGGAATCCGAGTCCGTCGATGCAGTCTCGGCTTCCGAACTGGCTTTTGAACTGGCCAACAGGACCTTCAGCGACCTGAAGGTCGGGCTGATACATGGTAAAATGAGGCCGGCTGAGAAGGATGACGTAATGAAGAGCTTCATATCGGGAGAAACAAATATCCTGGTATCGACCACCGTGATCGAAGTTGGCGTCAACGTGCCGAACGCGACGCTGATGGTTATCGAAAACGCTGAAAGGTTCGGACTTTCCCAGCTGCACCAGCTCAGGGGCAGGGTCGGGAGGAGCAGTTACCAGTCATACTGTATACTGTTCAATGACAGCAGGTCAGAAATAGCAAGGGAAAGAATGAAGGTCATGACAGAGACACATGATGGTTTCGTGATATCTGAAAAGGACCTGGAACTGAGAGGTCCGGGTGATTTCTTCGGGACAAGGCAGCATGGGATACCGGACCTCAAGATAGCGAATCTGTACAAGGATATGGAGATACTAAAAAAAGCACAGGAAGCAGCGGAGATACTCATCAGGAATGACAGGGCGCTTGAATCGCAGGAAAACCGTCTGCTGGGAAAGGCTGTCCGCGCGAAGTACAGCGGAGTAATGAATACCATCAGTATGAACTGACATTTTAAAAAAACAGGCACAGGGGAGGAAGTTTTATACTCAGGGTAATATCAGGCTCGGCAAAGGGGCATAAACTCAAAACACTCAAAGGCATGGCCACGAGGCCTACATCCGGTATGGTGAAGGAAGCGCTGTTCAGCATCATTGCGCCGAAGGTGGGAGGCAGCCATGTGCTTGACCTGTTCGCAGGTTCGGGCAGCCTTGGGATCGAGGCTTTGAGCAGGGGAGCGGCTTCTGCCGTATTCATCGACAGGAACCCGGGATGCTGCAGCATTATAAGAGAGAACCTCGCTCACACGAAGCTTTCCGATATGGCCGAAGTGTATGCCATGGATTATTCCGACGGCATCCTGAAAATGCACAGGGAGCTCCGCAGATTTGACATAATTATCATGGATCCGCCATATCGCAAAAATTTTATACAGGAAGCATTAAAACTATTGACAAATAATGATATAATGAAGGACGACGGAATAATAATCGCCGAACACAGTGCTTCGGACGAAGTGCCTGATGCCTGCGGCGTATTCAGGGCGATCGACAGGAGAACGTACGGCGATACTATGATCACGATATACAAGGATGGTAAGGACAGTTTATGATACTGGTATATCCCGGGAGTTTCGACCCGGTAACGAACGGACATCTCGATATAATAGAAAGAGCGGCATGCATCTGTGACAAGCTTATCGTGGCTGTAGGGAACAACGAAAGCAAAAGACCGGCGTTCACCGTTGAGGAACGGGTCGAAATGATAAGGGAATCGATAGGCGAAAGAGAAAATATAGAAGTAACAAGCTTCACAGGATTGCTTGCGGATTTTGCGAAAAAAGTCGGAGCCCGCGCTGTGATCAAAGGTCTGAGGGCTATGTCCGATTTTGAATACGA
>JAKOPX010000123.1 GCA_029778665.1 Bacillota bacterium
GATACCTTCAGCATTCAGCAGACAGTTCGTCGAAGCCCCGGAAACGGGCGGACCGGCTCTCACGCCCGAAAACAGCGGATTAGATGAACAGGTCCGGTATTACCGGCAACTGAACAACATTTCACCCAACATCAGGAAACTCTTCTTCGCATCGGACATATATGTCACCGGAAAGCACGCGGAAGAAGCCGCAAAGTGCCTGGTAAGCATCGTGGATGGACTGCGCCGCGTCTTCAGGCACCTTGAAGATACGATCGGTCTGCTTTACGGGACTGAAGGAAATGACGCATACAATGCATTCATACAGGCTGCGTTCAGGATGAAGGAAATGGGTCTTGACCATGCTCCGGCCCTGGATGCCGCATCATACATTTATGATAAGCTGAAGGAAATATCGTCCCACATTGCTTCTGTATACAAACACGATACAGGAATAGACTTCGGTTACCTGGACCATGTCCATTCGGACAGGACAGCCGTACTTTCATCCATTGCAGCTGATGAAACCGGCATAACCGTTTCATCAGGCACCATACTCAGCCTTCCCGAGGAACTGCAGAACAGTGCGGCGAGGATCCTGGAATACGCAGAAATCCCTGAAGACAAGGCAACTTTCTTCCTTATGAACATGACCGCATTCAGGAATCTCAGGGACAGAACCTCTTCGGACGAATCCGCCAGGGCCGTCAGGAAAGCTGTAGCCGATATGTTTTTTGACATTTACGCCGCGGTCTTCAGGAAAGCAGTCAGGACAAAAGATGATTCAAGGCTGGTCAGGATGTTCCTCTCCTACGGCTACATGGACGAGAAACTCCTGGATCCTGGCCAGACCATGGCGATATACAGACTGGCAGGCATGAACCATGTTTCAGACGGCACTGCCAATGTATATTTCCTCCACGAGTGGCTGACTGAAATATACAACATGACCAGGGACCCGTCAGTCGACAGCTTCGGCAATGATTACGCAGATACGTTCAGGGAACTTAAAAGGCAGGGCCGGCTGACTGACAACGACAAGGCTGCCTACATGAGCAACCGTGAGGACAGGCTGGACTTCGAGATAAATAATATGGTAAAAACCAACCACAAGCTGGTCCAGGGAAAAATATCAGAGTATTTCCCCATATTGCACAGGGATGCTGCGCCTTACGACCCATGCCGCTCGTTCGTGTCCCCCTCCCTCATCTGCGAGAAGCTGAACAGGATACTTGAGATCGATTTCTCGCTCTTCCACAGGGAGATAAATTACATAAATGCCGAAAAGGGCATCGAGAAAGAACTTGTGATGAAAAAGGTGATGCCCGACATAGTGATAATGCCCGTATACGGCACCAGGGCAATGATGTGGCAGGAGATCGCCGGAAGGGTAAGGAGCAGCCCGGGAAGGTTCATAGTGCCTGTTTTTACGGATGAAAACCTGGAAGATATGATGGTCAGGCTTGCGGGCAACTTCAGATGGGAACTTTGCAGGACCATGATGGGCCCAGCCTGGAACGACATCACGCAAAGCTCCCTAACATCCGAATATGCGGATTATATCCAGTTTTACCGCAAGAACCGCGACCTTACCGAAGAGGCGAAGGAAAAGGTCAAGGCTCTGATAACGAAGCACAATAACAGGCTGCGCGAAATATTCACCGCGGAATATGAAATATGGATAAACAATGAATCCAACGGGAACCCCAGGCTCAACAGGGTAGCAAGGAGCATTTTCATGAAGTACTGCCCGTTTTCAAGGCCGATCAGGGAATACCTTGCAAAGCAGCCGATCTATTCCGACCTGCTGCAGCAGTTCAGCATCCAGCGAGCCAGGAAGGCAAAGGAACTGGAAAACAGGTACAGGACATACATCCGGGCACACGGTTCACTGGACCCTGTATTGCAGGAAAACCTGGATTTTTACAGTCTGCTGTGATCGCCGCATCCGGCAGACTGATTTATCCCGGATGCGGCCTGATCATCTGGCGCGGGGTATCATGCTTGCAAAGTTTGCTTTCTGCCTGGACAGATAATCCTGGAACAGGTACCTGGTGGCTACATCATAGTGTGTCAGTCGGAGGCCGTATTCGAAGCAGTTGTTCACCTTCTTTTTCCATACGATCATGCCGCTGAGGTAAAACATGTTCTTATCAGTGATCAGATCGATGTCTATCTGCTCTTCCTCATCAAGCTCGGTTTCGGAAACGACCATCATGCCATAAAGGCTGATATTCCTCACGAGCATGTGCATACGCTTGCTCGAGAATTTTTTACGAGCACTGATCATAAGAGATACGGGGAACCTTTCAAAGACGCGCCTTTCCACAGGCACCTCTTCATCGCGCATATACAGCGAAACGATGCCAGACTTCGTGTCGATGGCGGTCACTTCCGCCGATGCGGTCTGTATGTCGTTTGCGTCAACAGAGATCAGTACGACAGGGTCAAGTATCTGGAACATATCTGTTTTTCTCGAGACAGGCGAGATCTTGATAATTTTGTCTGCCAATTCCACCACTTTGCATCTCAGAAGGTAATCGATACTGTAAATATTAAGGAGCAGTTCATGCTGAGGATCTATTACCATAGTGCCTCCGGAAACACAACAGCGCAACATCGCGCTAACCTCATGGAAATATTTTAATGCTTTATCTGTATTTTAGCAAAATGCCCCTTATTTATCAATCATGCGGACCTCCCGGAACCATTCACACAAGAAGCTGAGTTAACATAATATACAATATATCGGAGGTGATTTTATGCATTCACATTACTATCTGGGCAAAACAACGATCGACGACCGTCACTGGCATAACTATGAAGGCATGACAAGCTGCGATCCCGATGAACCCGGACATATCCATTACATGAGCGGCAAGACGTCGCTTGAAGACGGACATGTCCATGAGTATCACAATGCCACCGGGCCGGCTATATACGTGGGCGGCAAGCACTACCACATGTACTGCGCCATCACGAAGGAAGCCGACGGCCA
>JAKOPX010000124.1 GCA_029778665.1 Bacillota bacterium
GAAGTAACACTTATTATAAAAGAAGGAACGCTCCAGCGGCGGAAGGAGGCAGTCAGATGGAAGTAAGGCCTATAAGACCGGAAGAAAAAACTACGTTCGACAAGATCCAGACAATCGCTTTCATGTTCAGAAGGGACTTCAGCAAAGAGGAAAAAGAGGGCGGAACGCCCGGTGCGCAGCAACTTGTCAATGACGGCTACAGGACAGGCCGCGCGGCATTCGACGACAACGGCAGGATGTGTTCATGCCTCGACCTGATCCCTTACGAAGTGACTTTCGACGGCAATACGGTGAAAATGGGAGGCATCGGCGGCGTCGCATCGCTTCCGGAGGAAAGGGACAAGAAATACATAAGGCACATATTCGAATATATCATGAACGAGATGTACGAAAACGGTTATGTATTCTCGTATCTCTATCCCTTCTCGCATATCTACTACAGGAAATTCGGGTATGAGCTCAACATGACGGCCATAAACTACAGCATCCCGATCTCATCATTCAGGCAGTTCGGCCAGACAGGCCGCATGAGCATGGTGACGGACGATGCCGGAAGGCAGATCGTAAAAGCGCTGTACGAAGAGTATATAAATGACAAGAACCTGGCGGTCGTCCGTACGGACAAGCTGTGGCAGAGGCGTTTCAACAACGATCCGTACAGGGACGGCGTTTTCCTTTACATTTGGTATAACAGCCAAAACGAAGCCAGGGGCTATGTCCAGTATCATACAGAGAAGACCGACGGCATAAAAGCATCCATCGTGATACGTGAACTGGTGTGGCTCGATACGGAAGCCCTGAAAGGCATATTCGCGTTCATGGGCAAATTCGGGTCCCAGGCCGATAAGCTGGTATGGAAAGTCCCGTCATTCACGGACCTGGTCCCGTTCTTCGACGAACCATATGATGTGGGGCAGGAAATCCATATGTGCGGCATGAACCGCATCGTCAACGTACAAAAGGCGCTCGGACTCATGGCACTGCCCGAAGGCGGCGGCGAAGTGGTCATCGGCGTCCGGGACGACTTCTTCCCTGTGAACACGGGAAATTACAGTATCTCCTGGAACGGCCAAAACCACAGCGTGCAAAAAACTGACGCCGGGCCCGACCTGCTCTGCGATATCCAGGCGTTGACTCAGCTGGTAACCGGTTTCCTTACCCCCGACGATCTCGAGGCTGCCGGGAAGATCACGGTCAATGCCAAAAGGGATGTGTTGGCGAAAATCTTCAGGCCAAAACGGCTTTTCATAAACGACTATTTCTGATAGGCAAAAGCAGAGTGCCAGACGCCGGGAAAAGCGGATTCCGGCGACTGGTAACAGAAAAGTACCTTTGACCGGCAAAATCAGAGTCAAAGGCACCTGTGATTCAAATTAACTGGAGTTAACCATTAAGAGAAGCAGATAAAACGGATTGCAGGCATGCGGGAAAAGAAATTTGCAAGGATTAACGAAACACAATAAAGGCACCAGGGATGTAGGCTTTTGTTGACGACTTTCCGGCAACAACTTCCTGGCGAAAGGTTACCTCACACGGAAAGTTTATTTCACACAGACCTGCGCC
>JAKOPX010000015.1 GCA_029778665.1 Bacillota bacterium
ATATTACGAAAACGATTTCGTATTTTTGGAGGCTCACCTTGGTAACGCTCAAGCAGATAGCAGAGATATGCGGCGTATCGATCTCTACCGTATCAAAAGCTATGAACGGCCAGCCGGACGTCAATCCGGCAACGGCCGAGCGCGTGAGGAAAGTGGCGCGTGACCTGGGGTATCGCCCGAACGCAGCCGCACGTTCTCTCAAGACCAAAAGATCTTACCTGATAGGCGTTTTGTTTGCAGACCAAATAAACCATGAATACTTCGCAAACGTTCTCGACAGCATCCGCGACACTGCGACAGACCTCGGATATGACATAATGTTCGTCAGCGACCGGGTCGGCAATTACAAAATGAGTTTTTACAGCCATTCGGCCTATCGCAACTGTGACGGCGTGATTATCATGGAAGCGAGGTTCGAGGATCCTGACGTTGTCGAACTTGCAGCCAGCGACCTTCCGATCGTCGTGCTGGACCACGTTTTTTCCGGATGTGTGTCGGTTATGACCGACAATGTGGCGAGTATGGTGGAAATCGTCCACTATGTCGCGGGCATGGGACACAGGAAGATCGCTTTCATCCATGGCCAGGAAAACGGCTATATCACACAGAAGCGTATCGAAGGATTTTACAAGGGCTGCATGGAACTGGGCATCCGGACGCCCGCGGAATATATAGTGAAAGGCAGGTACCATGATCCTGAAGCAAGCGCCGAGGCGACAAAACAGCTCCTGTCCCTCCCGGACCCTCCGACGTGCATCATTTACCCGGATGACTATTCGTATCTCGGCGGGATGAGGGTGTTTGAAAAACGTGGCCTTTCCGTTCCGGAAGACATAAGCGTGGTCGGATTCGACGGGATCGATCTTGCGTCGCATCTGCGTCCGCGGCTTGCCACTTACCGCCAGGATGCGCTGATGATAGGGAAGCAGGCAGTGATCAAACTGGTCGAACAGATCGAGGGACCGATGAAAAAACACGAGGAACAGGTTTATGTCAGGGGGACGCTGCTGCCGGGGAAATCCGTAAAGCAGATCGGCTGACCTGACAGGGAAGTAGCGTATCATGACCTGTACGGGACCGCATCGGCGGTTGTTATAGATATCAATCATTAAAAGAAAGGAGTAATAAGGAATGAAGAAGCTCATCTCACTAATGCTGGCATTGGTCCTGCTGATCAGCATCACATCTGTGCCTGCTTTGGCAGATACGACAGAAAATATCACATATGCGTATCTGATGTATGCCGATGCTTCATGGACGAACAGTTACTGGGGCGTTGATGACGGCTCCGGCGTGAAGGCAGTCAATGCAGATGTAACCGGTCCGGGGGAATATACTGTCAGTCTTGACTTTACCGGAACCAAGGACGGTGCGGCAAAGGGCATAGCATTCACGGCGCTTGGCATCAACCAGGGCGAACTTTACTACCCCTTCCATACGATCGAACTTCTGTCGATCAGGATCAACGGAGAAGATATTGAATACACAAAAGGTTATACAAGCTCTGATGACGGTATACTGACCCGTATGAACATTTACAACGAATGGGTATCCGAGATCCCTTACGACGCAAGGAGCTTCGACAATGACATCTCCGATGTGTCGGCTGTTATTGCCTCAAAAGAGGCATTCGCCTCCGTCAAGACGATCGAGGTTTCCTTCAGGCTGCATGCGCCTTCGGATACAGCGTACCTGATGTATGCCGATTCCGGCTGGAAGTACCAGTACTGGGGTGCAGAACCTGAAAATGGAGTTGTTGCGAAGAATGCGACGATCACAGGTCCCGGCACATACACGGTAGGCCTCGACTTCACGCAGACCGAGGACAAACTGGCGTCCGGCCTCGCTTTCACCGCGCTCGGTATAAAGACCGGTGAAAGGACATTCCCGGGCTATTTCATAAAAATCAGGGACATTAAGGTCAACGGCAAGTCGATTAGTTTCAAAAAAGGCTACACAAGTTCGGACGATAAAGTAGTTACCCGAATGAACATCTACAACGAATGGGTCGGGGAGCTTCCTGACGGCGCCAGGTCCTACGACGGCAAAGTTGACGATGCTACCTGGATGATCACCGACAAGGAGGCGTTCGCTTCAGTCGAGACCGTTGAAGTAACATTCGAATTTATACAGCCTGCGGCCGAAGCATATATCATGTACGCCGATACGGCCTGGAAGTATACATATTTCAATGACGGCCAGGCGACTGACGTCAAAGCATCGAACGCAAAAGTGACGGATCCCGGCTATTACAAAGTCGCTCTTGACTTTACCGGAACCGGGGATAAAGCGGCATCCGGCGTCGCGTTCAC
>JAKOPX010000016.1 GCA_029778665.1 Bacillota bacterium
ATTTGTCCATATGCGGAGTTGCCGGCCGATTTAGCTTGAAAACATGCCGGCCAAAGGGTATAATTGAAGCGGTTCTATGAATCCTCTCTTTTATCTTTTTGAAACACGGAGGTGAACAGTATGGAATGTGACACTGGTGGCGGTAGTAGTCACTTGTGGCACCTCATTGGTATGAGGGTTGGTCTGCCATGCTGTTTGCCGGCCGTAAGCATGCCCTGATCGCGCCGCATACATGCATGGATAGATCACCCTTGGCAAAAATTAAATAGAAAGGGTGATTCCATTGATCGAGATTTTCAAGACAGTAAACAACGAACTGGTCATCACCGACACTTTCGAGGACGGAGTCTGGGTCAATATGACCAACCCGTCTGAAGAAGAAATCAGCAGGGTCATCAGTTCACTGAACGTTGAACCTGATTTCCTCAGGGCCGCGCTCGACGAAGAAGAAAGAGCCAGGATAGAGAGTGACGAGGGCCAGACACTGATCGTTGTCGACACTCCGATCGTCGAGAACGAAGGACAGATGAACATATACTACACGATCCCGCTGGCGATCATAATACTCAAGAACGTGATAATCACTGTCTGCCTGAATGAAGACACCATACTCGAAGATTTCAGGAAAAACAGGGTCAAGTCGTTCCTGACCCAGTTCAAGACCAGGTTCGTCCTGCAGATACTTTATCGGAATGCTGCAAGGTATCTCCAGTACCTGAAGCATATCGACAAGATGAGCAACAAGATAGAGCAGGACCTGCACAAATCCATGAGAAACAAAGAGCTTATCCAGATGCTCAAGCTGGAGAAGAGCCTTGTATACTTTTCCACTTCGCTGAAGGCAAATGAAGTGGTACTCGAGAAACTGCTGAGGCTGGAAAGCATCAAGAAATACCCGGATGATACTGAACTGCTGGAAGATGTAATCGTAGAAAACAAGCAGGCTATCGAAATGGCCAATATTTACAGCAGCATACTCTCCGGGACAATGGATGCGTTTGCATCGGTCATTTCAAACAACCTGAACATAGTAATGAAGTTCCTGACATCAGTAACGATCATCATGGCCATTCCCACGCTGATATCCAGCTTTTTCGGCATGAACGTGCCGCTTCCCCTTGACAGCCCCGGTTCGTTCTGGATCATCGTGGCCATGACCCTGGTTGTATGTACTGTCACAGGGTTCATACTGTACAGGAAAAAACTGTTTTAAAACCATGAATATAAGATCATGCAGCAGAAATGCTCCTGTGAAAAGGGAAACAATAAGCCAAAAGAAAAGCGTTCCGGCCCGGGGTCAGAACGCTTTTTCATTTCCCGCAGCTGCTGCCCGGCCGTTCTGTCGGCTGATGCGAACTGTACAGCGTACCCGACAGGGTACCTGCTCCAGTGATCAACGTTCCCTCAGGTATCCTGCCCCGTCATAGAAGCTTTCACCCGGCTGCCTGAGGATGCTCTGGCTGTCGTAAAACTCTTCGTCAGCTCTCCTCAGCATACCCATGTAATCGACAAAATCCTCGCCCGGCTCCCGGAAGATGCCTTCCTTGTCCTGGTACCTTTCTCCGGGATTCCGCAGGATCCCCTGCCCGTCATAGAATTGTTCCTTGAGTGAATACAACAAAACCACCTTATAATGATTTTCTATATGATTATATCATAGACTGCTCACGGCGTACATATGAATGGCAGACATGAACCTCCGGCACGGACCGGCAGCCTTACCTGTCATTGGTCAGATCGCCGTCTCCGTCAAC
>JAKOPX010000125.1 GCA_029778665.1 Bacillota bacterium
CAAGTTCATTGCGAAGATCAAATCTGACGGTACATACGAAGAGATACTCAACAAATACTTTGGCGACGGTACTCCGACACCAGTCACATCGGCGGAGCTGGATCCGTCGAAGGACCAGTTGGTCGTGGCTACGAATGCTGCCTTTGAGCCGTTCGAATATATGTCGGGCGACAAGTATCTTGGCATAGACATGGAAATTGCAGCATTGCTTGCTGAACAACTCGGGAAAGAGCTTGTCATCAGCAACATGGACTTTGAGGCAGTATGCCTTTCCGTAGGACAGGGCAAGGCTGACATAGCTATGGCCGGCCTTACGATCAAGGAAGAAAGAAAGGAATATGTCACTTTCTCCGATAAGTATCATGATGCAGCCCAGATGCTGATCGTGAAGGCTTCCGATACGAGGTTCGACAACTGCAAGACAAAGGAAGATGTCGAGGCTGTCCTGAAAGGCCTTGACAGCAAAACCAAGATAGGAGTCCAGAACGGTACTACGGGCGAATTCTATGTCCGTGGCGATGAGGATTGGGGATTCTCCGGGTACAACGTTGAATGCATAGGTTACAAGTCAGGGTCACTGGCTGTCCAGGATATGCTCAACGGCAATATAGACCTTGTCATCATAGACGAAGCTCCTGCAAAATGCATAGCGAAAGCATTCAATGAAATGAACTGATCCCACCCGATGTTCAGACGGGTGCCGGGATGCCTGGATGCGGTGTCCGGCCGCCAGCGGCAGGACATCGCATTTCTGTGAAACGGGAACACAAATTCAGTGATTGATATTCAAGGGGACGGCGATGGGTAGTTTTGAGAAAAAAGTAACCAGGTTCTGGGAGATATTCATAAACCAGAACGGCTATAACAAGGTACTCACCGGATTGAAGAATACGGTGATCATAGCAGTTGTCGGCCTGGCAATAGGCATCGTTATAGGAACGGTGATCGCGGCCATCGAAGTCATGCCGAAATACAAAAGGCTTCCAAGGATACTCAACAGGGTATGCACTTTTTATGTAGGGCTGTTCAGGGGCACGCCGATAGTCGTCCAGCTGCTGGTGACTTACTATGTGGTGCTGCCGCTGCTCGGCGTGAACATGCCTCCTGTAAACGTGTGTATCCTGGTATTCGGGCTCAACAGCGGAGCGTACGTATCCGAGATAATGAGGGGAGGCATCCTGTCCGTCGACCCGGGCCAGATGGAAGCAGGACGCGCGGTAGGC
>JAKOPX010000126.1 GCA_029778665.1 Bacillota bacterium
ACGGCCTGAACGTACCGTCCTGGAAACCCTTGATGAAGCCCCTGGCTGCCATCCTGCATATGGCGCCGTACGACCACTCCCGTGAAGGATCTGCATCGCTGAAAGGCGCGAGACCAATGGCGCCCTGGTATACGGGATCATCGCCAAACAGCCGGTCCAGCAGCACGGCCATCTGTTCACGGGTAACAGGTGCATCCGGATATCCGGGTCCCAGTGGTTGCTGAGGAACGGCGTCACGCTGATCCCTCTTTCATGCATGGCATCGATGAAGTCACGGTCGATGGCCTGCGTGATCTTCAACGTCCCGTCATCGTTCAGGTCGAAGTAGCTTGGAGCTATATGGTCCAGTGCTCCCGCCGCATCGTCGACGAGACCGTAATATGCAGCCGGGTCACCGAAATAAACGTACGTCATGCTAAAACGCCTTGCCTGCGTGCTTCCGGCTGTTCCGGACTGCTGCATGCCACAGGCCGGAACAGGTTGCAGGAACCAGGCAGCAAACAGCACCGTAATCGCCAGCAACACAGCGATAACGTTCCTGGCAGTGATGGATCTGCCGGCTGACCTCATAATTCCTGTATTCCTGTGGAAACTGATGTGCCCTGAGGCACCGACAGGTTTTATAAGCACAGGATAACACCCCCCCTGACCTCTTATGATCTGCTGGTCCCTGCAGATGGGACACTGTCTGCTATTAACGATAAGAGATGAATGACTGTAAATCAATGGACAATTTATGTAAACCATATGCAACCGCTGCCGGGTCATACCTGCCAAAGGGTCATACCTGCCACCGGAACACAAAAAGATGCAGCGGCAACATCACCGAAAACGAAAGAATAGTACAGGGGAATAATGAAGGAAATATACCCGGGAATAATGAAAGGATATAACAGGGAGAAATAAGAATATAATTTACCATGAGAAAAATAACCGTCATCCGTATCGGCAAAAGAAAGGCGGCAGTCCCGCCCAGGCAGCGCACGGCCTTTCTCAGGACCCAGCGCAATAAAAAAGCGATCATAATGATCGCCCTGGTGATACCCCTGGTTTTCCTGGTGATCCTCCTGTTCAGCCAAATGGACCGGTGAACTTGCCGGGTCATACCAGATAGTATCGTTTTCACCGTCGTGCGGTTTATGGAATTGCGTGGGATGCCCCTTGTTGTTGCTGCTTCAGTGTCTCACTCCAGGCCCAGTATCTGTACCACCTGTTCCTTCATATCTTCCCTTTTGCAGACCGTGTCATGCAGGACAGGCTTCTGTGCAAGCCCGGCAAGGGCTGGCGGTACAGGGAAGCCACAATGCCTGGATAATACGTCAAGCAGTTCGAATTCGTCCATGCCGGCGATCCTGTCCTCCCCGAAGACAGCGCTCGCAACGCTCCTGTTGAACTTGAACGGGCTCGCCGTCGACGCTATGACCGTCTTCGTCATGTCTCCCGTGGCTATGACGTACTTTTCATATACATCGATCCCGACCGCTGTGTGCGGATCCGCCAGGTACCCGTATTCCTCGTATACTTCCCTTATGGTTTCCAGGGTTTCCTCCTCGGTGGAGTACTGGGCCCAGTACATCTCGTTCAGTTTTCTCTTCTCTTCACCGTAGATCGCGTATCTTCCCTCTCTCTTCAGCCTGTCCATCCAGTCCCGGACCTGTTCGGCGTCGCGCCCGGCAAGTTCGAACAGGAGCCTTTCGAGGTTGCTGGATACCAGTATGTCCATCGAGGGCGATATGGTCTTTTTAAATTCGCGTTCGCGGTTATATATGCCGGTATTTATGAACTCCGTCAGGACATTGTTCTCATTGGACGCGCAAATGAGATTGTTGACAGGCAGCCCCATTTCCCGGGCATACCATGAAGCAAGGATATTGCCGAAATTGCCGGTAGGTACGGTAATATTTATCTTCTCGCCTTCCCTGATCTCCCCGGCTGCCAGCAGGTCCGCATATGCGGAGAAATAATAGACTATCTGCGGGACCAGCCTGCCCCAGTTTATGGAGTTGGCGGATGAAAACCTGAACCCGTTCCGCAGCATGTCCCTGCCAAGTTCTTCGTCCGAGAAAATCGCCTTGACGCCGCTCTGGGCATCGTCAAAATTGCCCCTGACGCCGATGACATAAACATTGGAGCCTTCCTGGGTCACCATCTGCTTTTTCTGGACCTGGCTGACCCCGTCCTCAGGGAAGAATACTATGATCCTGGTCCCTTCCACGTCCCTGAAGCCTTCCAGCGCTGCCTTGCCGGTATCCCCGGAAGTTGCGACGAGGATGACGGTCTCGCATTTCTCGCTGGTTTTCCTGTTGGCTTTGACCAGGAGCCTTGGCAGCAACTGGAGCGCCACATCCTTGAAAGCGCATGTCGGGCCGTGCCATAGTTCAAGCATGTAGGCATTCTCGCTGAGCTTCACCACCGGCGCGATCCTGCTGTCATCGAATTTGCCGCTCCCGTATGCGCCGCTTACGCATTCTGCCAGTTCCGCATCCGTATAGTCGTCGAGAAAACGCCTCAGTATAAAAACAGCCCTTTCCATGTAATCCATTTTTGAAAGCGAAACTATTTCTTCATGATCCAGCCTGACCTGGGTATCGGGCACGAACAGCCCGCCGTCGGGGGCAAGTCCGCGCTTTATGGCCTCGACTGATGTCACTTTCCCGGACCAGCCGCGGGTACTCACATAATACATTCAAAAACCTCCCCGGCAAATAAACTGCAAAGCATCGGGCAGTTTTCCCGGTGCTTCGTGATACGATGCTATATTATAATAATACAAATGCGGAAAAAATACAAAAGAGTTTTCAATAGATCACGGTACCCTGGTCAGTTCATTGATCCTCTGCTGCGCGTTCCTCGTATACCAACTGGGCGGATAGTTGTCCACGAGCTCCTGGTATACCGCCAGCGCACTGCGGGAATCCTTCAGCAGCTGATGGCTGCGCCCCATGTAGTACAGTGTCGCGGCCATATTGGAGTAATTGGGATCGTATATGCGGACTTTTTCGAAACTTTTGAGG
>JAKOPX010000127.1 GCA_029778665.1 Bacillota bacterium
CATGTCAGCCGACAATGCCTGTGTGTGTCATTTGACTCATGTTTATGCATGTCAACTGATATTTTAAACTACTGTCACCAAATCTGCAATAACGATAAAATCCATCAGCAGCAAAACCAGTACTGACGGAAATATTTACATTGATTCCGGAAATCTTATCAGAGGAAACTTCAGTTTATCTGACAAGGTTTCTTTTCCGGCCATATAAGCCCCGCATGTACTATCGATGAATTTAATAGTTGTTTGATTGTACTTGACAGCACGTTAGATGGAGTTATAATGTAGTTAAGTAAATCCAGGAGGTTCCATACATGAAGATAATTGATATGTTCTGCAAAAAAAGACCTGTGCTGTCCTTTGAGATATTCCCTCCGAGGCCCGATACACCTCTGGACACGATATATGACCATCTCGAGCAGTTCGAGACCCTCAGGCCTGACTTCATGAGCGTCACCTACGGGGCTGGCGGGAGCAGGAAAGGCCGTACGCTCGAGATAGCTGCCAGGATAAAGGATCTCCACGGCATCGAGAGCATGGCGCATTTCACCTGTGCAGGCCATACCAGGGAGGAGATCGACAACATGCTTGAAGCAATGCACCGGTCGGGCCTTGAGAACATACTCGCGCTGCGGGGCGATCCCCCGGCGGACCAGCCGGACTTCGATTTCAGCAGGGGCGCTTACAGGTACGCCAGCGAACTGGTGCAGCACATACGCAAAGTCAACGATTTCTGTGTCGCAGCGGCTGCATACGTGGAAGGCCACGTGGATTCAAGAAGGCTCAGTGAGGATCTGCGCCACCTCAGGGAAAAGGTGGACGCCGGTGTCGATTTCCTTATTACGCAGTTGTTCTTCGATAACAGGCTGTTTTTCGATTTTCTCGAAAAGGCGCGGGCAATAGGGATCAGTTGTCCGGTATCGGCGGGCATAATGCCTGTCTTCAGGGCCGACCAGATAAAAACGATAGCCCTGAAAAGCGGCTGCTCGATACCGGCGAAGGTAGTACTCATGATGGACAAATACCAGGATGACCCTGAAGATATGAGAAAGGCAGGGATCGAATACGCGTCGCTCCAGATAAGGGAACTGGTCTCGGAAGGCGCGGACGGCATCCATCTCTATACGATGAACCGCCCGAAATCGACCCGGGAAATAATCAGCAACATATCTGACCTCACAGGTATTCCCTCCGGCGGCGCCGATGCTCATTGAGGGCATTTTCGAGCGCCGTCGCCTCGTTTATGACGTTTTCGATATCCTCGTACCCGGTGTCGGATATCTCATTTGCAAGTATCCGGTGCTTAAAACCGACGATGCTGCTCTCTATCTGGTCGA
>JAKOPX010000128.1 GCA_029778665.1 Bacillota bacterium
AACCGTACATAATATACTGTATTTTAAAGGGATGATATTATGGAAGACAATGCAGGGAAATATGTGGTTCATAACGGGATCGTCAAAGAAAGTACAGAAATTTCATCCGTCGATTCACGGAAGATATCAGGCCGGGCTGCATATGAAGTGATCAGGATAATCGATGGAGTCCCCCTTTTCTTCGAGGACCATTATGACCGCCTGAAGGCTACTTTCAAAGCCATCGGCAAGCATCTGGACCTGACGGATTCAATGTTGGCCGAAGATATCAGAAAGCTGCTGGATAAAAGCGGAAGTGCCAACTGCAATGTGAAGCTGGTCATACCTGATGAAGCACAGGAGCGGGTAGTCTATATCAGCAAAAGCTATTACCCGACGGAAGCCGAGTTCAGTAACGGTGTCAGAACCAGCCTGCTGCAGATCGAACGCGAAAACCCGAATGCCAAGATATATAATAAAGCCTACAAGGATGCAGTGGGGAAAAAGCTGGCAGAAGGCGGCTATTTCGAGGTCATCCTGGTTGACAGCGAGGGCAGGATCACAGAGGGCAGCAAATCAAACCTGTTCTTCATCAAAAACGGCAGGATCGTTACGACACCCGGAGAATTCGTACTGAAGGGGATAACACGCAAATATGTATTTGAAGCCTGCAGAAATGCAGGATTCGATGTTGAGGAGGAGTTCGTCAGAGCCAGTGATATCGGAAATATCGACGGCTGCTTTTTATCAGGCACATCAATAAAAGTGCTGCCGGTCAGATCGATCGATGACGTGGTCCTTAACTCTGCCAATAACCCGGTGATTACTGCGATAAGGCGGGAATATGACCGGATCATCGGGGAATATATTGATAGCCGTGTAAATTTATGGTAATATCATGCTGCAAATAAGGCTGGTTTTGCCTTTAGCAGGTGATTCGTTGGAACATCGGACTTTTTCTAGGAAGTATCTCAGAATAAAGCCTGATATTCCGGTTTTCGGAACGATCAGGATAATACGCATAGGATGCAGGCAGACGATGTCCGGCAGTGCAAGAGTCAGGATTATCGATCTCAGCACCGGAGGTGCCAGGTTTGCATCTGCATTGAAATTCCCTGTTGATCTGAAGGTAATTCTTCAACTGACATTAACGCTCGAAGGAAAGACATTCTGCCTGGAAGGCTTCATTGCCAACAGGTCCGGCAGCGGGGAAAGAGGGTATGAATATGGTCTCTGTTTCAACAGGCCGGAACTCAGCCTGAGGAAAGTTCTGATACCGGTTTTTGCAAGGTGTGTGATAAGAGATAACAGGCATATTATCGTTCTCAGGCCGAATGACGGGAGTTTCAGCAAGTGAAAACGTTGCTTAATATATTTCTTCAAAGAGAGGTCCCCTGAAAATACGACATAATGTAGAAAAGATATCCATTTATGGTTATTAGCACTCTTGTTTAAAGAGTGCTAATTTTATCTTGACAATGCTGAAACGGGAGTTGTAATATATTCTATGGCGCTAAAAACCACTAAAGACAGGGAGGTTGAGGTATGCCGCGCGAGACTGGAAACTTGTCAATACACACAGAGAATATTTTACCGATCATAAAGAAGTGGCTTTATTCAGATAAGGATATTTTCGTAAGAGAGATGGTTTCCAATGCCAATGACGCGATAACTAAAATGAAAAAGCTTGCGTCAATCGGTGAAGCCCAGCTGGGGGAAAACGAAAAGTTTACGATAACAGTAGACATAAATAAGGACACCAGGACTATTAAATTCATAGACAACGGCATCGGCATGACAGACGAAGAGGTAAAAAAATACATAAACCAGGTCGCCTTCTCAGGAGCCGTTGATTTTATTGAGAAATACAAGGACAAAGCGGATGAAGGCAACCAGATCATCGGCCATTTCGGCCTGGGTTTCTACTCTGCATTCATGGTGTCGGACAAGGTCACGATCGACACGCTTTCATGGCAGCCGGGAGCAAGTGCTGTAAGATGGGTCAGCACAGGCGGCACTGAATATGAGATGGATGATTCCGACCGCACGGAAAGGGGCACAACTGTAACGCTCTATTTGTCCGACGACTCCCTTGAATTCCTCGATTATTATAAAATGAGGAGCACCTTGGACAAATACTGCTACTTCATGCCGTATGAAATTTATCTGAGGGACAGTTCTCAAAAATCTGAGTCTGCCAAAAAATCAGAGACAGATGCGGACTCTTCGGATGCTGATTTGAAGAGCGGAGGCAAGGCTGATGATCAAAAGGAAAAACCCATCAATGATACGAACCCGCTTTGGCTAAAACCTCCGAAGGATTGCACCGAAGAGGAGTACAAGGAATTTTACAGGAAGGTGTTCCATGACTTTAATGATCCGCTGTTCTGGATACATCTGAACATGGATTACCCGTTCAACCTCAAGGGGATCCTGTATTTCCCGAAACTCAGGCATGAGTTCGACACCATGGAGGGGCAGATCAAGCTTTATTACAACCAGGTTTTCGTGGCAGACAACATCAAGGAAGTCATACCTGAGTTCCTGATGCTGCTCAGGGGTGTCATCGACTGTCCTGACCTGCCTCTCAACGTTTCGAGGAGTTTCCTCCAGAACGACGGGTATGTAAACAAAATATCGACACACATTACAAGGAAAGTTGCCGATAAGCTGACTTCGCTGTATGAAAACGACAGGGAAAATTACAACAGGTACTGGGATGACATAAATCCGTTTGTGAAGTTTGGATGCATGCGCGAAGAGAAATTCTTCGATCGTGTAAAAGACATTATTATCTTCAGGACGATAAATGGCGATTACACGACGCTGAAGGACTATCTTGAAAGGAACAGGGACAAGCATAAGGACAAGGTCTTCTATGTCAGCGACGAGAAACAGCAGGCACAGTATATCAAGCTGTTCAGGGAGCAGGGCATGGAGGCTGTGATCCTGAATGCACTGATCGATAATCATTTCATCCAGTTCCTTGAGATGAAGGAGAGCGGTGTCAAGTTTTTAAGGATCGATTCCGACCTTTCCGACAATCTGAAGGACAGCGAGGCAGGCGAGGCATCTTCTGAAATGAAGCAGAAGCTCGAAACGAT
>JAKOPX010000017.1 GCA_029778665.1 Bacillota bacterium
AAGGCAGGAAGGTACCATTCACTGGCGGTCAGGAGGTCGGACCTCCCGGAGGACCTGCTGGTGATCGCGGAAGACAGCGACGAGGAAATAATGGGCGTAAAGCACAGGGATTATGAAATATACGGCCTCCAGTTCCATCCTGAGTCTATACTGACGCCGCAGGGGGGAGTCATAATGGGCAATTTCCTGAAAATCGGGGGTGACGGCGAATGATCAAAGAGGCCATCCACAGGCTGCTGAATAAGGAAGACCTTACCTTTGAAATGACCGGGGCGGTCATGGACGAGATCATGAGCGGAACTGCGACGAATGCGCAGATAGCATCTTTCATAACGGCTCTCAGGATGAAAGGCGAGACCATCGACGAGATCTCGGCCTGTGCTTCTGTGATGAGGAAGCACGGAACCAGGCTGAGATATGACGGGGATCTGCTGGATATCGTCGGCACCGGGGGAGACCAGTCATATACGTTCAACATATCGACGGTATCCACTTTTGTGATCTCCGCTGCCGGTGTACCCGTGGCAAAACACGGCAACAGGAGCGTCTCGAGCAAGTGCGGGAGCGCTGATGTGCTGGAAGCGCTGGGCGTCAACATAGATATCCCCGTTTCGAAAAGCGAAAGGATACTGCGGGAAATCGGGCTGTGCTTCATGTTCGCTCCCCGATACCATTCTTCCATGAAATATGCCGCGCCTGTGAGGAAAGAGCTCGGGGCGCGAACCGTTTTCAACATCCTTGGGCCTCTTTCGAACCCTGCCAATGCGAACCACCAACTGCTGGGCGTCTATGATGAGAACCTGGTGGAGCCTCTCGCAAGAGTGCTTGCAAAGCTGGGCGTGAAAAAAGCGATGGTGGTGCATGGCCTCGACGGGCTGGATGAGATATCGCTGACTGCAAAATCCGTTGTCTGTGAAGTCAACAACGGGAATCTGAACAGTTTCTTTTTCGATCCGCGTCAGTTCGGGTTCGAGTACTGCAGGCCGGAGGACCTGACCGGGGGCGGACCGGAAGAAAACGCCGATATCGCAAGACGCATCCTGAGCGGCGAAAAGGGGCCCAAAAGGGACACGGTGCTGCTGAATTCGGCCGTGTGCCTGTATATGTTCTTTGACAACGTGACATTGAGGGAGTGCGTGAGGATCGCCGCGGAAATGATAGACAGCGGAAGGGCGATGCAGCAGCTAAACAGGTTCGTGGAGCTTTCGAATTCTCCGGATTGATGTGATGCGGTATGTGGTTCTGCCGGCGGGACCACTTCGGATTTTCAGGAGACCGCAAGGCTTAACTGATCATATTGAGCCGGGGGGAGAGGAAATCATTTTTGACAAGGCAGGTGCTGAAAGGTGATTCTTGATACTCTGGCGGCTTCCACCAGGCTGCGGGTGGAATCAGCCAAAAAGCTGACACCGTTGGATGAGTTAAAGCGGCAGGTGGCCCTTCTGCAGCGTGTGTCAGAAGGTAATGCGGCGAAGTGCAGTATGTCAGGTCTTGATGCGCCGGATACATCATGCCAAAATGCGTCCGGATACAGCGCGCCGGATATGCCAGGCTGCAAAACGCCGGGATATAATGTGCCGGACGCACCGGGTCATAATACGTTGGGCCTTGACATGCCGGATACACCTGATTTCAACACGCCGGGCCGCGACGATCCGGGCCATAATGCGCCGGATCATGATCCATCCGGCTGCAGCGCGGCCAAATGCAGCATGCGTGAGCCCTTTGCCTTCGAAAAAGCACTCAGGGGAAACGGGATTTCGTTTATCTGTGAAGTAAAGAGGGCGTCACCCTCAAAAGGGGTCATAGCGCAGGATTTCCCGTATGCCCGCATCGCCTTCGAGTATGCGGAAGCAGGAGCTGATGCGATCTCTGTTCTGACGGAACCCGAATACTTCCTCGGGTCGGACGCTTATCTGTGCGAGATCAGCAGAACTGTCGATATTCCCGTGCTTCGCAAGGATTTCATCATAGACGAATACCAGATATGGCAGTCGAAACTGATCGGCGCAGATGCCGTGCTGCTGATATGCGCGCTGCTGGACACCGAAACACTGGGGAGGTATATCGGTATATGCGATGAACTTGGTCTTTCAGCCCTTGTGGAGGCCCATACCGGCGAGGAAGTCAGGTCCGCGCTGGAAGCGGGAGCGAGGGTCATCGGCGTCAACAACCGCGATCTCAGGACCTTCGAAGTCGATATCAATAACTGCATCAGACTGAGGGAACTGGTGCCGGACGGAATAACCTTCGTTGCGGAAAGCGGCATCCATAACCGTGAAGACATACTCATGCTTGAAAAGGCCGGCGTGGATGCGGTCCTGGTCGGAGAGTCGCTCATGAGAAGCAGTGACAGGAAAGCCATGCTGTCATACCTTAAAGGAAAAACCGCGGGAGAAAAATGAAAGGGGCAGAAACAGCTAATATGACGAAAGGGGCAGATGTGCCGGGTATGAAGGAAATGACAGGGATGACGAAACTGGCAGGAACAACGAAAATAAAGATATGTGGCCTGACCAGGAAAGAGGATATCGAGGCGGTGAACGAAGCACGCCCGGATTACATAGGTTTCGTTTTTGCCGAAAGTAAAAGGCGGATCGATGAGACGAGGGCAATTGAGCTTAAGGCCCTGCTCGACCCTTCCGTCAAGGCAGTTGGCGTCTTCGTAAATGAAAAAATCTCGAATATCATAAGGCTTTGCGACCTTGACGTTATCGATCTCATCCAGCTCCACGGGGATGAAGACGCCGGGTACATGGAGGAACTGCGGAAACACACCTCCAAAAAGGTGATAAAGGCATTCAGGATAAGGTCCCGGGAAGATGTCGCAAATGCGGCGGCTTTCCCCAGCGACTATGTGCTGCTGGATGCATACCAGGAAGGGAAATACGGCGGTATAGGACGGCCTTTCGACTGGTCGGTGATATCCGGCAT
>JAKOPX010000129.1 GCA_029778665.1 Bacillota bacterium
GCCTTTCCAGTATATCCGCCGTAGATGTCATATGCGGGTCATCAGCAGCGTACAGGCCAAACGGAACACTCAGCCCCAGCATACTGATATCGAGCGTTCCGTCCTCAAGGGTGTAATCTCTTGCAATACTTTTCTCGTTCACCTTCAGCCAGACCTTGCGGTCGGTATGTTCTTCGCCCCAGCCGTTCAGCTTGACGCGTATGCTGCGTATGAACCTGTTCCACTCAGGCTTCCAGAAGTTCCTGAAAATCGCTTCCCTGAGCCTGGCCGCATGCTCGCGCCATTTTCCGGCCAGTTCCGTAGATTCTCCAAGCAGTTCGGCTATCCTGGCGCCCGCTTCGATGCCAGCGCATACCGCGGCGCTGGAATAAGCGTGTTCTCCCAGCCGTTCCTCCCACAGATCGAAGCTCAGCCATGGCAGGCCCGTTTCATTGTCAACGTACCTGGTGAGGAATTCCACGCCCTTCTTGACACAGGGCCACATCCGCCTGAGGAAATCCATGTTTTTCGTGATGCTGTAATGCCGAAGTATGCCCCATATTATTGAGCCTCCCTCATCTATCTGCAACCCCCATGAGGGAGCAAGGTTGCCGTCCATGTAAAAGCGTTGCTGCCAGCTGCCGTCCTCGTCCTGGACATTGGCAGCCCAGCTGTAGAAATTTTCGACCGCTTCCGCAAGACCGCAGCAGTCGAGTGCCGATGCTATGAAAGCCGCATCCCTGCCCCAGCAGTATGCATACCTGCCGCATCTGGTAAACTGTTCATCAATCTCGGGCGCCGCCAGCAGCGCGCCGGTCCTCTTGTTCGTCATAAGGGCAAAAACCAGCAGCGACCGTTTATACAGCCGGTCGACCTCCTGATACCCCGTATTTATCTGCCTGGCGCCTTTCAGAAAGCCGTGCCAGTACTTCACGGTATTGGCCATCATTTCCCAGGTATCCTGCGACCTGACCTCGCCCAGCATTTTCTTCAATGATTTCAATGCTGTGGAAAAACATATGCTCAAAGAAAACCTGAGCGTGTCTCCGGCCCCGAGATGGACACGGTCCCACAGCAGGCTGCCTTCCTTCATCATCCCTATCGTATCGTTTCCGTACAGCTGCCCGCGGTCCGCGCTCTCCTGTGCGCCTGGGCCAAGCTGGTACTGCGTAGCCGGTACTGCCGATATGATTCCGAAATAATAGCCGTGCCGATAATGTATCAATGCAGAAAGATCGACGTCAAACATGACGCCAGCGGTATCGTACATGGAAGAAACACCGGAAGAGTAGACGACAAAGCCAAGTTCGAGCTGGAATCCGCAATCATTGTCGATTTCGTAGCATCTGTTCAGGATATCGCTTTCAGGAAGAGCAAAGTCGTATTGCCTGATCTTCAGGTCATATTTCCCGTGCGTGAATTCAGTTACTGCCACATTAGTATCTTCAATAAAATACTGCCGTACTTTCCAGTCAGATGAATGAAGCCATGAAGTGCCGAGCCAAAGGCCGGGACATATTATGCCTGTTATGAGCCTGTCGATGTGCTGAGGATAGTCTATGTCGGGCCAGAAAATCCTGATCATCTCTCCTTTGCCGTCAATACAGGCAAGCATGCCGGAATTGCCGGTTATCAGAGTATTGAAATACGACTTCAACACATCACCCCCATTGGTTCATATCACATTCTATCACAACGGGATAAAAAGCGGCAATTGGTATCAAAATAATAAAAACCGCAGCAATGGAGGTCTCTCATGAATGAATTGCTTCAAAGGCTGATAACGATTATCACGCAGATAATCCAGGTTTTTATTTTTGCAGCGGGCTGTTATTTTTTTGGGGTATCCGTTTACGGCTGGAGAAAAAGGAAGGAAAATCACGAATACACGGTCCCGTGCAAAAGGTTTGCCGCCGTGATCGCAGCACACAACGAAGAACTCGTAATAGCGCACATTATCGACAGTCTGCAGGAGCAGAATTATCCGCGGGAGCTGTACGACATCTTTGTCATTGCTGACAACTGCACCGACAACACCGCTGCCATTGCTGCCAGCCACGGCGCTCTGGTGTATGAGCGAAGGGATGAACTGAACAGGGGCAAAGGCCATGCACTGGAATGGATGTTTCAAAAAATATACGAAATGGGCGACAAATACGATGCCATCTGCGTTTTCGATGCCGACAACCTCGTTTCGTCCAATTTCCTTTACGAGATGAACAGGCAGCTTTGCAAAGGCCATAAGGTCATACAGGGTTACATAGACAGCAAGAATCCCTTCGACTCATGGATAACCTGCTCCTACTCCATTGCCTTCTGGCTGTCCAACCGCATATTCCAGTTGCCGAGGTATTACCTCGGGCTTAGCTGCGGCCTGTGCGGCACCGGTTTCTGCGTGGACCTGTCGGTCTTGAAAAGCATAGGCTGGGGCGCCACATGCCTCACGGAAGACCTGGAATTCACCATGAAGCTGGCGCTCAATGACATGAAGGTTTCATGGGCGCATGACGCCGTCGTATACGACGAAAAACCAATAACGCTCAAGCAATCGTGGCGCCAGCGATTAAGATGGATGCAGGGCCACGCCGACTGCGCTTCGAAATACCTCGGCCCGCTGTTCAAAAAAGCATTCAGTGAATGCAACCTCGCAGCATTCGACTGCGCCATCTATCTTTTCCAGCCCATCAGGTTCATCTTCATGGGCCTGATGACCATAATGCTGTGGATACAGTCGTTTTGGCCGGAAGCACCGTTCTATACGCTGCAGTACGTATTCCCGACCGCGGTCTGGTACGTTTTCGTCATACTGCAGTTCATGTACGGCCCGCTTGTGATACTTGCAGAAAACAAATTCGATTTCAGGATACTGCTGGGCTTCCTGGTATATCCGTTTTACTGTCTCACCTGGGTCCCCATAACGATCCAGGGCTTCATAACGAGAAACAACAAAGCCTGGCACCATACAAAACACACCCGCGTGATAACGATAAAGGAACTCGAGAAACCCCAAAACACCATGAAACCATCCTCCGAAGCTCCCCGCTGCCAGTAGGGGACAGTTCTCATATCCGGGGACAGTTCTTCAGAAGGGGGACGGTTCTCAATTTTCGGCTGCAATCCTCCGGTTTATGGGAAGACAGTTCTTCAGCCGAGGGATTGGTTTCAGCTTTATGGGCCGATCCTTCGGATGGGGGACAGTTCTGCACAAAGAATTGGTTCCCGGCTTACAGTGATGATCCACAAGTTGGGAGTGCAAGTTGGGGACAGTTCTAAACTTCAGGAACAGCTCCGGGGACAGTCCTTCAGTCAGAAGACAGTTACAGGTTCGGAAGTCGGACACTGTGTCTTTTTACGTGAAGGTCCGGATCCGGAAATAAAGAACTGTCCCCAAACAAAAATTTGAAGAAGTGTCCCCTAACTCCCCAGAAACTTGAGAACTGTCCCTCAAACTTGAGAACTGTCCCGCCGCAACCAAAAGGGACGGTTCCCGGAAAATCTGGAACCGTCCCCTGTATTGAAGTGTCCACTTACCGGGCAGTATGTCCGGCGTTCTGAGGCGTTGACGCGACTGTTTCGAATACCAGCCCGGTTCCGTCGAAACCTATGCGCACGGTGTCGCCGGATTTTACAGTGCCCTCGAGCATTTGCTCGGCAAGTTTGTCTTCGACCATGGTCTGGATGGCACGTCTCAGAGGCCGTGCTCCGAACACAGGGTCGAAGCCTTTCTGTGCCAGGTGGGCTATAGCCTCGTCGCTCACCTGCAGGGTGATGCCGTTCTGCTCCAGCCGCTTCTGAAGCGATTTGAGCATCACGCCTACGATCCTCTTTATGTGTTCCTGGTCGAGCGGATGGAACACGATGATATCATCCACCCTGTTGAGGAACTCGGGCCGGAAGGCCTTTTTCAGTTCGCCCATGACATTGTTCTTCATATCCTCATAGTTCCTTGCGGCGTCTTCGTTCACCACGAACCCCACCCGCTTGGGCTCGGTTATCATCCTTCCGCCGATATTCGACGTCATGATTATCACGGTATTCCTGAAATCGACGGTCCTGCCCTGCGAATCCGTGAGCCTTCCGTCCTCGAGGATCTGCAGCAGTATATTGAATATATCCGGATGCGCCTTCTCTATCTCATCGAACAGCAGGACCGAATACGGCTGCCTCCTGACCTTCTCGGTAAGCTGGCCGCCCTCGTCATAGCCCACATAACCCGGAGGTGAACCAATCAGCCGCGATACGTTGAACTTCTCCATATACTCGGACATGTCGATCCTGATCAGTGCATTCTCATTGCCAAACAAAGCCTCCGCCAGCGCTTTGCTCAGTTCAGTCTTCCCAACGCCCGTGGGTCCCAGGAAAATGAACGAACCTATCGGCCTCCTGGGATCCTTGAGCCCGACACGCCCTCTTCTTATCGCCTTTGCAACAGCCTTGACCGCTTCATCCTGGCCGATGACCCTCTGATGGAGCACATCCTCCATCTTCATAAGCCTCTCGGACTCCTCCTCCGCCAGGCGTCTGACAGGGATACCGGTCCAGTTGGACACGATATCGGCGATCTCGTCTTCCGTCACAGTATCTGTCCGCGTCTGGTTTTTCTGGTACCAGTCATCTTTCATCTTCTCATACTCGGCCTTCAGTTTCTGCTCCTGGTCCCTGATCGCCGCCGCCTTCTCGAACTCCTGCAGCCGGATGGCGTTTTCCTTCTCCTTCGAAAGTTTCTCGATCTGCTCCTCCAGCTTCTTCAGGTCGGAAGGCGCGGTAAATGCCTTCAGCCTCACCTTTGAAGCCGCTTCGTCTATCAGGTCGATGGCCTTGTCAGGCAGGTACCTGTCCGTAATATACCTGCCGGAAAGCTTAACAGCGGCCTCCAGC
>JAKOPX010000130.1 GCA_029778665.1 Bacillota bacterium
AGGTATTCCCGGACAGGCCCGTACAAATCGGTTTCACGTATCCTCATCTTTTACGCCCCCAAATAATCAGCCTTCGGTTTGCCCTCCCCTGATCAGTTGCTGCACTGCCAGCACAAGGAACATGAAGCAGGAAGATCCTCCTCCGATCACGTATTCCGCCTGCTGCCACAGGTAAGGGAATGTCAGCAGTTCAGGGAAGTCCGGGCGTATCAGCGCCGTACCTGAAATCACGCCGCCCGGTATGTACGACCAGTCGGCACGGTTGAGCCCATAGCCTACAGTCGCCGACTGTGTGCCTATTCCGGAGGCAAATGAAACGGTATTGGATCCCGGGTGGCAACCCAGCACGAAATTCAAAGCGTTGAAAATCAGATCAGGATCGAAGATATCGGGAAATGCCCTGTAAAGGAAATAGTACTCGAAGGCCATCCTCTGGATCGCCCAGCCCGCTCCCCATATATGCGGGCGATACGGTATCCCGTATGGAGTTTCAGCGCTCATCTGTTCGTATTTCTCCTTCAGGGCCGGCACAGCACTGCGGATGGCCATACTGAAGCCTTCATCGCCAACAGCTTCGATGGCCCTCGCAACAAACCAGCCTGTTTTGTCTATGCTGTTGACTATGAACCCGGTTTCCGACAGCAGCAGATCCCTGTATTCCTGCTCCCCTGTGGCCAGGAGCAGTTCAGCAGCCGCATGCAGTTTTGCTGTCCTTGCGTCGCCGCTTCCGTCCGTGATCCTGTAAAGCTCACGTGCGATCTCCAGTGCTTCGCCACTCAATTTATCATTGAATCCTTTCAACGCCCGTGAAGCGGCTGCCAGGTGAGCAGCAGTCATCAGTTCCCTCACCGGGTTATCTTCCGTAAACACCCACCTGTCATCATCATTTCCTTTAATACCATCCGTCATTGACGCACTGTCGCCGAGGTGGACATACTGCCTCAGGCGGCTGCTGATGATGCCCCGGTAAAGCCGCCCCAATGCACGGTACCCTCCTGCGACCGAAAGGACGCCGTGTTCTATCTGCTGAAGTATGTCGTTTTTGCCGTCGGGCTGGTGGATCTCGGTTATCTTCCTCTCCTGGTCGATTGTGGTCACGTCGTAGTCAACGCCGAAGGCTTCATACGCCAGAGTCATTATGTAAAATTCGCCGGACTGTGATTCCACGCGAAGGTCGAAATCGCCGGCATCATGCCAGCCGCCAGAGTTAAGTCCCGGAACCGTGTCTCCGGGTTTGAACCTGGTCAACGTGGATGGACCCTGCCTGTATCCGTCGAAATGGTTATAATCCACCGGCGCCATGCGGGCGTCGTCGTTGTGGCAAAGCCCATGCCACACGCGGTATTTCTCGCTTACCCTCATATGGCACATCTGCACGGGGAGGAAATATTCCAGCAC
>JAKOPX010000131.1 GCA_029778665.1 Bacillota bacterium
GGACGGAGTGCTCCTTGAGGACAGAAATGTCGTCCTTAAGGAAGGCATAACGGACATCCTGGAAGAGCTGGACAGGCGCGGGATACTGCTTTCCATCGCCAGCAGGAATGACAGGGACGATGCGATGAGAAAGCTTAAAGAGTTCGGGATTGATGAATACTTTATTTATCCTCAGATCGGATGGGGCAGCAAGGCCGAATCCATTAAGGAAATTGCGGCATCGCTCAATATCGGCACAGACACGTTCGCATTCATAGACGACCAGCCTTCCGAACGGGAGGAAGTGAAATTCGTGCTGCCGGAGGTCATGACCATAGATGCGGCTGAATATAAAGACCTTCTGCATATGGAAAGGCTCACTCCCAGGTTCATAACCGAGGATTCCAGGATGCGGAGGAAAATGTACCAGGCAGACCTGGAAAGGAAAACTGCAGAGAGCTCTTTCAAGGGTTCAAGCGAAGAATTCCTGGCTACGCTCGGCATGGAGCTCACGGTGGCGCCTGTGGAAAAGGGTGACCTTGAGAGGGTCGAAGAACTCACGATACGAACCAATCAGCTCAATTCAACCGGACTGACATACAGTTACGAGGAGCTTGAAGGTTTCATAACGTCGAAGGACCACATTTTCCTGATCGCAGAGCTTAAAGACAAATTCGGCCCCTACGGCAAAATAGGCCTGGTCCTGCTCAAGGAAAAGAAAGACGAGCTGAGGATAAAGCTCCTGCTGATGTCCTGCCGGGTCATGACCAGGGGCATCGGATCCGCGCTGCTCGTCCACGTGATAAAGCTGGCCGCTCAAAAGGGCAAGAGACTTGTCGCCGACTTCATCGACACCGGCAGGAACAGGGTTATGTATATCACTTACAAGCTTATGGGATTCGAGGAAACCGGAACGGATGAAGGCTCCGGCGAAAACGGCATGATAGAACTTGAGTACAGGGGCAGTGGAGAAAAGGAGTATCCTTCATATCTGAAGTTTATAGTGAAAAGTAATTAGGCCGGCCTTTCAGGAAAGCCGGCTTGATTATTTTATGCCCATCCTCTGTATCAAAGTCAGTTTTTCTTCTTAGCTGAGCCTTGACAGCTTGTTCAGCACAGTGAACAGAACTACGGCTATATTCGATAAGCTCGAGATGAATATCTGGGGTTTGTAACGGTTTTTATCAAAATTGTCGCTGCCTTTTTGCACCTTTTTGATGATGAAATGGACCTGGAGCATTATCGCCAGTGCGGCTATAATTTTCAGCAGGACAGTCTCCAGAAAAAAAGCACAGTAGAATGTAAAAACGATCACGGCCATGTGGACGGCAACACTCAGGCCATCACCGAATTTGCGGACATCTATGTCGATGAGCTCCTCCAGTTCATCTTCAAATTCCTCGTCCGGTTCAGGTTGTTCAAAACCGTTGAATACGATCAGGTAGTATAAGCTTTTGACAGATTCCAGCGTCACCAGTATTGCCGCTACTGCGAAAAA
>JAKOPX010000132.1 GCA_029778665.1 Bacillota bacterium
AATGATATCAGACCTCAGCCTGTCGATCCTCATCAGAAGGGACATGAGGTACAGGAGGACGCATCCGTTAACTGTGAGAATGACTCCCACTATCCAACCAGGGAGCAGGTTGGATACAATCATGGAAGTTCCAAAGAGTATGGAAACAAGGTTCATCACAAACTGGGTGACGGTAAGATGTACCAGCACGGTGGGCACGACGTCCAATTCTTTCATGCTTTTAACCGCCGACAAGACGGTTTTTACGAGCCCTATGGCCCCGCCGGCGAGGTTCAGCAGACCGACAAGAAGGGTCAAAAAGGAGACAAGTACGTTAGGAACCACGCAGGAAACGATACCCAGGGCGGCGAAGACAAACCCCAAAAAGATTACAAGCCACGTGCGACGGAAGGGTCCGACGGGCGTGCCTCCGAAAGCCAGCATCTGGATGGAGAAAATAACCATCAGGAGGCCGAGCTGGGCGCTTCCCGAAAAAGGCAGCTTGCCGAAGCTTACGGGAATAAGAAGCACTCCGAGGATAAGCATAAAAACACCGGTGATTAGAAGCGTGGCCTTGTCGGCCTCCAGGCCAAAATCGTCGTCAAGGATCTTTACCGCCTGAGGGTAGATACGATAAATTTTCTGGAGCAAAAATGCGACTACAAAAATCGAAGCTCCGTATATCAGCACCGAAATCGCCGTCAACGACGCCGAAAACAGGCCCTGTTTCCACACTAGAAGCCCCACAAACATCGAAAACACGTAAACAACCCCACAGGCGGGAGCAAGGTAAAGAAAGATTCCTCCATAGCCAAGCCAGGCCTGCAGCTTGTCCTTTGAAACAAGCATCTGCAGTAATTGCAGGAATCCGCCCAGGCAAAGACAGATAATGAGCAGCGCACTAGGAACGAGGGTAAATACGTCCGGAATGAAACATGCCACTATGCCCATTGCGGCGATGGCGATCCCCGCAATCACTACCGCCTTTGACCTGCGCATGTCCCCCGCAGGTGTTCTGCCCAAGGTCACCGTCTGGAGGCCGAACAAAAACAGAAGCAGACCGTAGACACCGTTTTCATAGTAGGGGATCAGGCCGGAGTACACAGGAAAAAGAAGAATCCCCGTAAGAGTCACTGCCATACCAGCTACGAGAAGAACCACCACGTCGAAGTAAAGGTCCGCCTCTTCGAAAAGAAATTCGGCCTTCTCCAAAAAGTGTTTCCACCTGGCTGCCGCGTCGGCCATTCTCAATAGTAGGTCCCCTTCGTGCGGTAGTTTTCGCGCCTTTCGGCCGCAAGCTGCCTCGCCAACTTGTCGAATTCCTCCTTGCGCTCCCTGTACAAGGTGTAGAAGTCCCGTGCGCTTTGGGGTAATACGATAACGACGGATTTCTTCTCCATTTCCTGGAGGATATATAGAACCGCCTCGTCAACGCCTATGGAGTCGGCCGGCGGAGTCATGTCGCCGAAGATAGGCGTCCTGACGTTGGCCGGACAAAAAACGCTGAACTGGAGACCTTCGACCTCCAGTTCGTACTGGAGGCTCTCGGTCATGGAGATAACGGCAGCCTTGGTCGCCGCGTAAACGGCCTGGTACGGTATAGGAAGCAGGCCGGCAATGGAGCCAGCGTTGATGATATGGCCGAACCCCTGTTCCCTCATGATCGGGATGGCCGAGTATGTGCCGTATATAACGCCTTTAAGGTTGAGGTCGATGGCCTTGTCCCATATTTCTAAGGTGACCCGTTCCGTGGGAATGGTAACACCTACACCGGCAATGTTGCATACGAAGTCGAGGTGCCCGGCATGATCGGCGGCGCTTTCGATAAACCCGGCTACCTGCTCCCTCTTGGTGACGTCCATCACTACGGGGAAAACCTTGCCCGGATAATTGCGCCCTAACCGTTGCGACTCGCGGCTAAGGTTTTCCTCGTTGAAGTCGCCCATAAAGACAGCCCTGGCCTCACGCTTGAGAAACTGCTCTGCCATCTCAAGGGCTATACCCGACGCGGCTCCCGTAATCGCAGCTACCTTGTTCTCGTAGTATCCACTCATTGACCTCATCCCTTTCTTCCCACCCCTAGGGCAGGACTCTCGAATCGCCCACGTTCAGCCTGGCGGAACCTTTGAGCATCATTGCATAGGAGTACTTCAAAACGGGCAGGTTCGCAAGGCAGGTTATCGCCCTGTACTGAAGAGGGTGTTCTTCTGCTGTAAGTTCCGTCCACTCAACGCATCCATCACCCTTCCATGCCTTTGTAACCATCGATTCCTGCGGGTACAAGGTGGCTTGGCTTAAAGACGCGCCGCCCTTTCCAAGAGCCGGCAGGTATCTCCACCCGAAGTTGAGGGAAGGATATCCTTTGTCGCCCAACAGGCACGGACCTGATAGAAGACGTCCACCAGAAGATCTTCTATACCCCAGATGAATATGAGATACAGGCATAGGATAAAAGCAGCATGAAGGATCCCGTAATAAAAACTTACAACCATAGCTTATGCTACTCTCATTCACATTAAAGCCTCATAAAACAAAGACCCCATTGAAGCACTTGTTTAAAATCAGCGCCTCGATGGGGCCGGTCGCACTACTCTCTCACCCTTCGCTCTTGCGCCCGTTTAGGTAGATGCAAAGGGATCATCGTCTCCCCATATAATCGCCCATAGCTTCATGTTGAGTAACATTAACATTATGTATACTGATTTGCAATGGGCAAAATTAAAAAAATTCTAAATAAATAATCCGTCATTAAGCATAAAGTATCAACGCATATCGGACAATGCGTGCTTCCCAACTTCCGCTATTTCTTGAGCTTGCCGAGGTAGGCTGCCGTTACGTAGGGGTTTACCAGCAGGTCCTGAGAGCGTCCCTGAAGCACTATGCGACCCGTCTGCAGGACGTATCCCCTGTTGGAAAGCATGTGGGCCTGCCTGGCGTTTTGCTCAACGAGCAGTATGGTCACTCCTTCCCCGTTGATGCGCTTTAATTCCTTGAATATATCCCTAATCAGGATGGGGGCAAGCCCCAGCGACGGCTCG
>JAKOPX010000002.1 GCA_029778665.1 Bacillota bacterium
CGTCCCTGTAGTAAACCCTTATATAAGTGGTATCACCGCGGTCTCCGTCCGCATTGTGCTTTGCGATGTATATCTCCACGTTTTTCTTTATGTCAACAAAAATCCTGTCAAAAATGTCTGTCTGCATCAGCCGGATAATGGAATCTATATATTTTATCGGAGGATGGTTCGATTTTGGCTCGATCAGCACCGGCAGCCTGGACCTGTTGTCCGGGCTCAATATCCTGATATGTATACTTCCTGGTTCGATGCTGTTCTCGGTAGGATACAGCATATCTTTTTCGAAAAGGATTTCCGTACTCATGCAAAGCCTCCGCACATCAGTATCGACTTCCATGTATGGTATTTCTCTTATAAAATACCATTAAAACTCATTCTCGTAAAGCTTTTTATATATCAGGTAGCTGTTTCTTACTTTTTTCAAATATTTTTCCGTCTCCCTGAATGGTATCCTGTCAAGGGACCTACCTGTAGAGCTCAGTTCTCTGTCGTTAAGCCACTTTGTGACATTCCCGCTGCCGGCGTTGTATGCGGCAAGGACCAGGTCCGTATCGCCGAATTCATCATACAGCCATGAAAGGTACCAGCATCCTATGTTGATATTGACCTCCGGATCAAAAAGCATGTCTGTCGTATAATCCTTCAGCCCTATCTTTTCAGCGCTCCACTTGCCCGTGCCCTCGGTGATCTGCATCAGGCCTCTTGCATTTTTTCGGGAAACGGCCGTGTGCCTGAAACTGCTCTCTGCCTTTATGACTGCGAGCACAAGATACGGGTCAAGATTATAGCGTTCTGAATATTTTATAACAAGATCGCGGTATTTCAGCGGATAAAAAATCCTGGCAACGTCATCGGCAAACAGCATGGTCGCAGCAAACACAACTGCCATGATTACAACTGTTATCAGCTTTATCTTTCTTTTTCCAGCCAAATGAAAACACCTCTTGAAGATTGATGGAAAACACCCTGTTGACGTCTATCACTGCACGGTTATTGCTGCCATTTTTGCTTTTTCGACAGAAACAGTCTGACTACCGCCTGTTCCAGTTCTTCGATGCTGTTATCGTTTCTGATCACTTCATCAGCCAGTTCCAGGTATTCGTCATCGCTCATTTGTGAGTCGATCCTGGCTGCAACTTCGTCATAAGTGTATCCGCTTCTTTCCATGACCCGCCTGATCCTTGCCTCTTTGTCAGCAACGACTACCCAGATCTCGTCTGCAAGATCCTTAAAGCCTTTCTCTACCGGAATCGGCGCGTCAATCACGATTGTATCCCATTTCCCTGTGCCCTTCAGGATTTCCACTGTGTCGTAAATTTTCTCAGCTATATATTTATGGGTGATGGCATTGAGCATTTTCAGCTTTTCCGTGTCGGAAAACGCTGCTTTTGCCAGCTTTTTTCTGTCCAGTTCTCCGTCTTCACCCACTATTTCATTGCCAAAGTATCCAATAAGTTCGTTAAAGGCTTTTCCTCCTGCAGATGTCACACTTTTCGCCAGCACATCGGCATCGATCACTGCGGCACCGAGGTCCTTCAATATCCTTGCCACCGAGCTCTTCCCACTGCCGATGCCACCGGTTACTCCGATAATTTTCAACATTATCATCCTTTCCAGCCATTGTTCTGTTCTATTTTGTCTCATACCAGCTGGATCCTGTTCTGACCTCAGCGACTAGCGGCACTTCCAGCCTGACCGCATTCTCCATGCATTCCTTCAGTATCCTCTCCACCTCCTCCTTCTCATCCACGCTCGTTTCGACGATCAGTTCGTCGTGTACCTGGAGTATCAGGGCCGATATCATTTTACGTGCCCGAAGTTCCTTATATACATTTACCATCGCGATCTTGATGATGTCGGCGGCAGTCCCCTGTATGGGCATGTTCATGGCTACCCGCTCGCCAAAGGAACGTGTATTGAAACTGGACGATTTAAGTTCGGGCAGATACCTCCTCCTGCCGAATATGGTCTCCACGTAGCCGTGCTGCCTTCCGAACTCCACAACGTCGTGCATATATGCCCTGACGCCCGGATATCTGTCCAGGTAATCGTCGATATATTTTCTCGCCTGTTTCCTGGTGATCCCCAGATCCCTCGAAAGGCTGAAATCCCCTATTCCATACACTATACCGAAGTTGACGGCTTTTGCCCGTGAACGCATCAGAGGCGTGACCTGCTCCTTCGGCACCCTGAATACACTTGCTGCAGTGGCAGTGTGGATATCTTCGTTGTTCCGGAATGCTGCCCGCATGTTTTCGTCTCCCGCAATATGGGCCAGCACCCTCAGTTCTATCTGCGAATAGTCCGCATCAGTCAGCAGGAATTTCTCGTTCTCCGGAACGAAGACCTTCCTGATTTCCCTTCCCATTTCAAGCCTGACAGGTATGTTCTGCAGGTTTGGTTCTGTGCTGCTTATCCTGCCTGTGGCAGTAACAGTCTGGTTGAAACTCGAATGTATGCGTTCCGTCGCAGGGTTGATCATGTTGAGCAGCCCGTCGGCATATGTGGTTTTCAGTTTGATGAGCTGCCTGTATTCGAGTATCCTTGAAACGATCTCATGTTCGCCTGCCAGTTGGTCAAGCACTTCTGCATCGGTCGAATAACCGGTCTTGGTCTTCTTTATGACCGGAAGCCCAAGCTTTTCGAAAAGGATCGCGCCAAGCTGTTTGGGAGAATTGATGTTGAATGTTTCACCGGCCAGTTGATATATGTCCCTTTCGGCAGTTCCTATCTTTTCATCCAGCCTGGACGAGTATTCCTCAAGTCCCTGTCTGTTTACCCTGAACCCCCTGTATTCCATGTCTGCCAGTACTTCTATCAGGGGCATCTCGATTTCATAGCACAGTTTTTCCTGGCCGTTTGCCTTGATCTGTCCCCTGATCGCATCCGCGATCCTTGCAATGCTGCTGCTGTGCATCACTGCGACGGGAGCCACACGGTCCGCAGGCAGCAGGTAATAAGGAGTATAATTCTTACCTTTGCCGCAGAGATCCTCCACGGATTCGAACGTACTGCCCAGGTACAGCTGAGACAGATCGGACAGCGAATACGAACTTCGGGAAGGATCCAGTATGTAGGCGCCGATCATCGTATCGAAGCACAGTCCTTCAAACGCGACTCCTTTGCGTTTCAGATAAACCATTAGATTCTTGAGATTGTGCCCGCATTTTTTTATACCTGCATCTGAGAACAGTTTTCCGAATATCCCGAGGAACTGCTCTTCACTGATGCCTGTCCCGATGCTGACATAAGCATTGCTCCCGGCCCAAGTAAAAGCGATCCCCGACAGCCTGGTCTCGAACCGGCTGGTGTGATCGAGCAGATGGCATATCGATATTTCTCCTGCTTCAGCCATTGAAGCAGCCAGCCCTGCAAGCGCAATGGGATCTTCAACGGTCGTGAATCCGGGTACTTCTGCCCGCACGGCTTCAATCCTTTCACTTGTGTCAAGGCCGAACTTCTCTATCATGCTTTTGAATCCCAGCCTTGTGAAAATCCCGTAAAGCCTGTCCCTGTCGATTTCTTTGCGCTTAAGTTCATCGAGCGGGCAAAGATCAGGCACGTTCCTCTCGATGGTGGCAAGCCGACGGCTCATGAATGCCAGGTCCCTGTTGGCTTCAAGCTTTTCGCGCACTGCTTTTTTGCTGATGTTTTCTATATTTTCATATACTCCTTCAAGGGTACCGTAGGCCTGTATCAGCTCAAGAGCCGTTTTCTCGCCGATTCCCGGGACTCCCGGTATGTTGTCGGATTTGTCACCCATAAGAGCTTTCACGTCGATGAGCTGCGCCGGTGTCACACCATATCTTTCGAACACTGCAGCCGCATCGTAATACTCTGTTTCCGTCCTGCCGGCTCTTGTCACAGGTATTATGATCCTTGTAGTTTCAGATGCAAGCTGCAGTGAATCCCTGTCGCCTGTGACGATCACGACCTGCATTTTCCTGTCTTCGGCGCATTTTGAAACAGAGCCGATTATATCATCAGCCTCATATCCTTCAGCTTCAAGGCGTTTTATATTCATTGCATCCAGTATTTCTTTCGTATAGGGGACCTGTTCGGCGAGTTCGGGAGGCATCCCCTTCCTGTGGGCTTTATAGCCGGCGAATTCGCGGTGCCTGAACGTCGGAGCCCTGAGGTCGAAAGCCACGCATATATACTGGGGATCTTCCTCTGCGAGGTACTTGTTCAGTATATTGAGGAACGCATATATGGCGTTGGTATGAAGCCCGTCCGCCGCAGTAAGCATCTGCGGACCCTGAAGCCCGTAAAAGGCCCTGTTGAGTATGCTGTTTCCGTCGATCAGCATCAGTTTTTCCATACGGCACCTCCGTCGCCCGTTTTTTCATCTATATGTTTTGCCACAGGTATATGTTTTGCTACAGGCTATGCTTTCATCCAACAGGCATCCAATATATTCTACACAAAAAAACGGCTGCCGTAAATGGCAGCCGCTCCTGTCCTGAATATAACTATCTGGGGTTGATATATACATTGACCGTAACGAAGCCAGAACCAGCCCTCAGAGAATAGATCTGCCTGTCTACATCCTCTTTTTCCTTTCGCAGCCTGTCTATTTCCCCGACGCTGTCACCGTCTCCCTTCTCCTTCATTTCATTTATCAGCTGGTCGTATTCATTTGCCTTATCTATCAGCATGTTCAGTTCATCTGTCCTGTCTTCATGGACCATCGCACCGGTCTGTACGTTTGCCGCTCCGAACGTATCGTTGAGGGCAGCCGCGAAGTTGCCGAAATCCGTCTCGGTAAAGGCCAGAACCAGTTTCAGTTGTGCCTGGGAATCCGTTCTGGATGTGTTTTTAACGGTTTGATTCAAAGGACTGTTCTGGACGGATCCCTGGTCGTGACCATAATCGGCTCTATCCCTGTAAAGCATGCCATTATTGTCCGTCGCCAGCGCAATGACGGTTTCCATGGCTGCCGCGGTATCTTCTGCATTAACATACATTTCCGAGGTTTTAAAACTTACCGCCCCGTTTTGCTGCATCGTAAGGGCGTTCAGGCGTTCATGATCCTCAGAACGATTTATCTCAAAAGGCCTCGGACCCATCAGTTTATGGCCCGGTCCGCCGGTTTTCATCTCTTCTTCAGCCTCGTCCTTCATTGCTTCCGATCGCTCGTTGAACTGAATGTAAAAAGAACCTTCTTCCGTCATGGTAATCCCTGTGCTGCCGTCGAAAATCTCTCCTGCAGGTCTTTCTGATGCGCCGGCAGATGTTGCGTTTTGGTCTGTAACGGCTTTTGATCCGAGTCTGGCTGAAAGCAATCCGAATCTCATGATGCTGCCGCCAAGGAAGATAAGGAGTATGCCTGCTGCGATCGATGCAAAGGTCTTCGCAGTCCACTTCCTCTTTGTTTTCTCAGCGCCTGATGCATTGAGATCTTTTGCAGCTGCGGTCAGTTTTTCATGGAGTCCGTCCCTGAACCCCTCGGGAAGGTCATACAAAGGCACGCTGCGGCAGAGCTTTATTATCCTGACCATTTCATCAAGCTCTTCCCTGCATTCGGGACAACTGCTTATATGTTCTTCGAATGACTTTCTTTCAGCGGCACTTAATTCGTCATCTGCATACGCGCTGATATTTTCCCTTACATCCGCACAGTTCATCATCTCCAACCCTCCTTTCACCTTATTTGACGTAATCATCGGTCAAAAGTTCCGTTCTTGCCGACAAAACATTGCGAAGTGCCTGTCTTGCCCTGTTGATCCTCGATTTCACCGTACCACCCGGTATATCGAGGATCTGTGCGATTTCTTCGTAACTCAGACCGTTGAGATCCCTCAGCGTTATCACTATCCTCTGATCTTCCGGCAGGCTGTTTATCGCGTCATTCACGATGCTCCGCAGTTCCGCCCGCTCTGCCAGTTCATCAGGGAGGGGATCGTCACTGACGATCTGGCGCCTCATTTCACCGTCATCCATATGTATGTCCTCGTCGATCGAAATCACTTTCCTGTTCTTCCTTTTCCTTATTTCATCAAGACACACGTTTGTAGTGATCCTATAGACCCACGTTGAAAAAGACGATTGCTCCTTGAAACCGGAAATCGACCTGAACACCCTGATGAAGGCTTCCTGTGCAAGATCTGCGGCATCTTCCTGGTTGCCTGTCATCCTCAGGGCAAGATTGTATACCTTTTTCTGATATGCTTCTATCAGCTGCTCAAAGGCTGCGACATCGCCAGCCTTGGCTTTGCTGATCAAAAGCCTCTCGTTTTGGTCCATAGGATTTTGTGACCCCCTGCAAAAAATAAGCGTAAATTTACAAGCGCTCCTGTTAGATTATACATTAATTATACGAACTTTGTAACCACAAAAAAAATACAGCGCGGTACAGGCATCCGGGCCAAAGATGAACCGTAACAGCATCCCGCCTGATGGATGAACCGTGACGACCTCCGGCCCTGGTACTGGTATCGGATATTTAAATCCAAAACACCGCCTGATTTCACAAAAGCCGTGCAGGCGGCCGATCTGCATTTGGGATTGCTTCGTTAACAGCTGCAAGCCGGCTCATCCGCTCCAATGAGGGCGCTGGTCACTCGCCGTCCATGGCTCGGGACCAGCGCCGGCAGCGTCCGTGCTGCCGGTTGTGGTTCCTGGCGCCTCATTCGAGCTGCATGAGCCGGATGCAGCTGTAAAACTCGCAGCCCATCAATGCGTGATCGGTCACCTGCACGGCTTTTGCCTGAATCCTTATGCATCCGGGTGGATCAGTCAGCATGCCCGATACCCGGGCCGACTGCCGCTTCGTACTCTTATTTGTGCCCGAAAAGTAACGCACCCACCCGGATAGCTAATAGTCACACAGCCGCACCTGGCAAGCATCGGGCCCATGAAAATGATCGAGGAACGCATCTCAGCCGCCAGTTCGACAGGGATCCTGGTCTCGTTCAGCCCTGCCGAATTCACGATTATCACATCGTCCTCGATTTTCACGCTGCAGCCTATCTTCCGTAGTATACTGATCATAATTTCGACATCTCTTATCCTGGGACAGTTTTTGATGACGCTTTCGCCGGCGTTAAGCAAAGATGCTGCCAAAATCGGCAATACGGCATTTTTGGAGCCTTCGATCCCAATCTCGCCCTGGAGCCTGGCGCCTCCTGTAATAACCAACCTGCTCATAAAAACACCTCGCACACATTTCATCTTATGCGTTAAATTTACAATATGTTCAGATTCTTTCATATGAAGAGTAGCGCGAGATGTTGAGCAGTATGCCCGCTTCTGTCATAAAGAGGACAAGGGCCGTGCCGCCGGCACTGAAGAAGGGCAATGACACGCCCGTAGGCGGTACGGAATTCGTGACGACCGCCACGTTGAAAAGACTCTGGACGGCGATCAGCGCGGTAATGCCTGAAGCTATCAGGCACCCGTAAACATCAGGCGCATGGACCGCTATTTTGATCCCCCTCCAGATAAATATGAGAAACAGCAACATAACCAGTAATGCTCCGATGAAACCCAGTTCCTCGGCAATAATCGGAAAAATATAGTCGTTATGCGGTTCAGGAACATACAGAAACTTCTGCATGCTCTGCCCCAGGCCTCTTCCAAACAGCCCACCGGAGGCGATGGCATACAGGGACTGAATGGTCTGATAACCGCTGCCGCGCGGATCGCTCCACGGGTCGATCCAGGAATTTATTCGCGGAGTCATGTAATCGGTAAATGAAATGACGGCTATGATCATTACGACGACGGGCACGAACAATATCGCAAAATGCCTGATTTTTGCGCCTGCCACGAACAATATTATCATGGCTATGGAAATCATGATTATAGTTGCGCTCAGATGTGTTTCCAGCAGAAGAAGCACACATATGATGCCAAGAGCAAAAAGGTACGGCATCAGGTCTCTGAAAAACGAGTCAAGCGGTCTCTTCCTCCTGGACAGATTGTATGAAAAGAACAGTATAAGCGCCAGTTTGGCCAGCTCGGACGGCTGGAACCGGACACCGGCTATCACGACCCATCTCCGGGAATCGTTCGCTTCACTGCCGATACCCGGGATCAAAACGAGTATGAGAAGGACAACGCTTACCAAAAACAACGCCCATACTGTTTTCCTGCCTATCTTGTGATAGTCGTAATTTGCCGCAAGCATCATGGAGACCATGCCGATGGCGGCAAAGACCAACTGCCTTTTAATATAATAGTATATGTTCCCTGTCTCTTTTTCAGCCATTGGGGCACTTGCGCTGAAAACCATGATAAGTCCCAGCGAAAGCAGTATCAGTACAGTTATGAACAAAATAAAATCAAACGGCTTCTTTTTCATAAATGCCCTCTCTAGAAAATATCATATCTCAGCATGGCAAGCCCGATCAGGCAGAGTATAATGGTTATCAGCCAGAAAACGCCAACGACCTTTGTTTCCTTCCATCCCGACAACTCGAAATGGTGATGTATGGGTGCCATTTTGAAAACTCTCCTGCCCCTCAGTTTGAATGAAACTACCTGGATGAATACCGAAAGGCTTTCCACAGCATATATCGCACCTGCCACCAGCAGCATCCATGGAATTTTCATCATTACGGCCGCGGCTCCTACAACTCCTCCTAAGGCAAGTGAACCCGTGTCGCCCATGAAGACCCTTGCAGGGTAGATATTGAATACAAGAAAGCCGAGACATCCGCCGGCCGTGATCGCGCAAATCATCTTCACGCTGTCCCATTCAGGCTTCATCATCGCCACTATCGTGAAAAACACCGCAACTATCAGTGTCACGCCCGCAGCAAGCCCGTCGACACCGTCGGTCATGTTCACCGAGTTGGTAATAAGGTACATGACGATTATGATGAGCGGTATGTACAACAGGAGAGGAAGCTCCACCACCGCGTCGACGCCCAGGAACGGCAGTATCATCCCGGTCCCGATATCCGGATGGTACGCTGTGTAGAACGCGAAAGCGGCCGACACCAGGAGCAGGCCGAACGACTTCTGCTTCGGACTGAGCCCGTCCGAGTTCTTTCTGACGACTTTTATCATATCGTCCGCAAAGCCTATCGCAGCATACCCCAATGTGACCAGCAGCACGGGTATTATGCCGGGATGGCCCGGAGCAAGGACAAGTGACGTGATTATCATCGGTATTATGAAAATAAGGCCTCCGATGGTAGGTATCCCCATCTTTTTCAAATGCGTCGCAGGGCCGTCGTTTCTCACCGTCTGTCTGAATTTCAGACGTTTGAGCATCGGTATTATGATAGGACCGGCTATGACCGTCATTATGAATGTTCCGGCAAAAGCTGCCACTTCCGTTGACTTCAATATGAATTCCAAGTCCATTCCCCCGTGTTTTTATAAATGTGCATTCCGGTGCATTATCCGCTGATCAGTGAATTAACGATCTCTTCCATCATCATCCCCCTGGATCCTTTGACCAGTATGGCGTCTCCCTCGCGGATGATATCCTGGAGATAACGGATAGCTTCGCCGTTATTTGCCAGTACGACTATCCCGGACCCGGGGAATCCTGCCTCCATTGCACCTTCCGCTATATGTGCGGCAGCCTGGCCTACCGTGATTATCATGTCTGTACGGCTGCCGGCCACATATGCGCCTGTTTCTTTGTGCGCGACGGTGCTCCAGCTCCCAAGTTCAAGCATGTCGCCCAGAACGGCTATCCTTCTTTCCGCTTCTATCTCATTCAGTACGTCTATCGCAGCCTTTACAGACTGCGGACTTGCATTGTAGGCATCATTTATGACTGTCAGCCCGTTTGACTTCAAAATATTGAGCCGCATGCTCCCGGGAGTGTGCCCTGCGATCCCGCTTATCAGCAGATCTGCCGGCACCCCGAGTTCATGGCCTGCCGCAAGAGCCGCCAGCGCGTTGTAAACATTGTGTACGCCGGGGGCAGGTACATGTACGTTATACTCGTTTCCATCCAGCTTAATGTTGAAGTCTGTTCCCTTTTCTCCCTTGGACCTGATGTTGTATGCCTGGTAGTCAACATCTTCCTCAAGGCCGTACGACACTGTCCTCACTTCAAGCAGGTCCTTCACGCCGTTCAGCATGACATCATCGCCGTTGAGTATCAGTACGCCGTCAGGCTGCAGGCCTTCGATCAGTTCCAGTTTTGCTCTCAGGATGTCCTGCCTCGAGCCCAGCTTCTCTATATGAGACAAACCAATATTGGTTATTATTCCCACTTTAGGCTTCACAATACGCGTCAGTGCCCTGATCTCACCGAAACCGCTCATGCCCATCTCTATGACTGCAGCCTCATGTCCCGGTTCCAGCCTGAAAATCGTCAGCGGAACGCCGATCTCATTATTCAGGTTCCCTTCATTTTTCAGCACATTGTACCGTGCTCCCAGCGCACATGCAACCATATCCTTGGTGCTGGTTTTCCCAACGCTTCCCGTTATTCCGACGAACGGGATGTCAAACCTGTCCCTGTAATATAAAGCAAGATCATGGAGTGCTTTGAGCGTATCTTCGACCTTTATCACAATTCTGCCGGGGAAATCTGCTGCTTCCCTGTCGGTCATGACTGCAACGGCCCCGTTTGCAAAAGCTTCTGTGAGAAAATCGTTCCCGTCGAACCTCTCACCCTTCAGTGCAATAAAAAGACTTCCGGGGTTGATTTTCCGCGAGTCTGTCGATATATCCCCGACCAGGACGCTGCTGTCCCCTCCCTGGAGTTTTCCCTGTGTAGCTTCCATGATTTCACTTATTTTCAATCCGATCATAATTACTCCTCTTTGTCAGAAGTCTTTATCAAGTATTTCCCGAACTATTTCCCTTTCATCAAAATGTACCGTCACATCTCCAAATACCTGGTATGTTTCATGCCCCTTACCTGCCAGCAGTACCACGTCTCCTGCGGATGCGGAAGCCAGGGCATGCCTTATGGCTTCCTTCCGGTCTGTTATGCATGTATACCTTCCCGAAGTGTTCCTGATACCCTCCTCGATCTCCCTGATGATGGCATCGGGATCTTCAGTCCTCGGATTGTCCGAAGTTATCACCGTATAGTCCGCATACCGTCCCGATACGGCTCCCATCATGGGCCTTTTGGCCCTGTCCCTGTCACCGCCGCAGCCGAAAACGCATATGACTTTTCCTCCGGCAAATGCTTTGACCGTTGCAAGTATGTTTTCGAGGCTGTCGGGCGTATGAGCATAATCTATTATAACACTAAAGTCACGACCCGTCTCCACCGGTTCGGCCCTTCCGGGCACCTGCACCTTTTCGAGTCCCAGAGCGACAGTATCTCCCGGGATACCCGCAATGCCGCACACGCTTGCTGCCGCAAGTGCGTTGTATATGGTAAATTTGCCAGGTATATTAACGCTGAAGCTCCTGTTGTACCACGGCGATACCATGTCGAACCTCACCCCTCCCGGCAGATAAACCGGGTTTACTGCTTTGATATCCGCATCGCCGTCCAGGCTGTATGTCAATATCTCGCACTCCGCCTTTTCGATCACCCTGTCAGCCCAGCTGCCGTCCCTGTTCACCAGTCCGGTCCTGCAGTACCTGAACAAAAGGGTTTTTGCTTCCAGGTATTCTTCCATGCTTGCGTGTTCTGACGGACTTATATGGTCCCTCGAGAGGTTCGTGAACACCCCTGTATCGAAATCGCAGTATTTGACCCTGTCAAGGGCAAGACCCTGGGAGGACACTTCCATAACAACATCCTGGACTCCATCATCTGCCATCTGCGCAAAAAGCTGCTGCAGATCCAGCGATTCCGGAGTGGTCCTCTCTGTCAGCAGCATCCGGTCGCCGATCCTGACGCCAAGGGTCCCTATCATGCCCGTCTTTCTTCCCGCCGCTTCGAGTATGGATCTGATCATGAAGCAGGTCGTCGTTTTGCCTTTCGTTCCCGTAACGCCGATCAGATTGAACCTGGCCGACGGGTGTCCGAAAAACTTGTCTGATACGTATGCCAACGCTGTTCTTGTGTTTCTTACCAATATAACGGGCGCCTCCGCTTCCAGCACGAGCGGTTTTTGCGCGATAAACGCGGCAGCCCCGTACTCCAGGGCCTGCTTCGCATAGGTGTGGCCGTCTGTTTTTTTGCCGTCTATGCAGACGAACAGACAGCCTTCGCCGACATTCCTGGAATCGTAAGCGATCCCTTTTATATCAACATTTAGATTTTCTCCTGCGTAAAGGATATCCAATCCATTGATCAGATCAGTCAGCAGCATGGGATTGTCTCCTTTACTATCAACTACCTGTTAAGCTACATACCCGTCATCTCCATTCCTTCCGGCTGCCGCAGGCTTTCAGAAACCCCGGAAGCCGTTTCCTTTGTGTTTCGCAATAATGTCAAGGTGTATAATCATTCGACATTGTCCATGTTCCTGAATTCAACTTCAACAACAGTACCTTTTTCGATCACAGTGCCCGGCTTATACTGCTGCCTGTATGCGGTCCCGTTTCCGGACACCTTTATGTTCAGTCCTAGGCGGTTCATGGCATAGGCCGCCTCCGATATCGTTTTTCCGGACAGGTCCGGCATCGCGACAGTCTTTGATTCTTCAGGCCTGTATGTGTAGAGGATCACCACCGAGTCCTCGGGAACGACCGCATTCGGTTTCGGTGTCTGCTGCAGGACGATGCTCTCGGTATTCCCTTCCCCTTCGATGTCATATTTCAGTCCGGCGGCTTTAAGCGCCTTCACCGCTTCTCCCACGGACTTGTTCCTGACCTCCGGAACTGTCACGGCAGCTGCCATGGATTTCATATCTTCATCTGTGTATCTTCTCTCAACCTGCATGTAACTGAGAGTATCCTCGATGATCTTGCCTACAACAGGTGCAGCTATGACGCCGCCCATATGGGATTCCCCCCTCGGGTCAAACAGGGCGACGAGCACGACTACCTTCGGATCGTCCGCAGGCGCGAATCCGCAGAAGGATGCTATGTAGACATCCTCCTTGGTCGTCTCTGATGTGCCGGTCTTGCCTCCTACCCGGTAACCCCTGACATAGGCATTGTTTCCTGTACCCTTTGGATCTGAGACTACTCCTTCGAGAATATTCCTCATGATGTCAGATGTCTGTTTTGAAATCACAGTCCTGACCACTTCAGGCTCAAACCTGGTGACAACATTGCCCCCGGAATCGGTCAGTTCTTTCACAAGGCGTGGCTTCATCAGTTTGCCGCCGTTCACTATCGCACAGTATGCAGTCGCCAGCTGCAGCGGCGTTATCGTGAACCTCTGTCCGAATGAAGCCACGGCCATATCTATCTCCTTCGGTTTCGTCTGGAACTGGGATCTGGCTTCCCCCATCAGTTCGATCCCTGTTTTGTCCATGAACCCGAATGCCCTGACATAGCTGTAGAAACGTTCGATCCCAAGGCTCTGGGCTACCTTGACGAATGCCGGGTTGCATGAGTTGTAAACAGCTTCCCTGAATGTTTCTGTCCCGTGCGGCCTTCCTACGCGCCAGCAGTTTATCGGTCTGGGCCAGCCCGTGACCTTTATCGGAAAGTCATCTGTTATGGTATCAGGCGTTACGACGCCTTCCTCTATACCTGCAGATGCGGTTATGCTTTTGAAGGTGGAACCGGGTTCATAAGTATCGGAAACGGCCTTGTTTCTCCAAACAGTTCTGCTGAGTATTTCTACCGTTTCTTTGCTCCGTTCCTTCCACTCAGAAGGGTCGATATCGATTTCAATATTCCCGGGGTATGCGAATGGTCTGTTGAGGTCATAGTCGGGCTTTGACACCATCGCAAGCACGTCGCCCGTATCAGGGTCCATGACGATACCGACGGCGCCGCCCATAACTTTGTTATCTGCGATTGCCTTGTCAAGCGATTTCGAGACAAGATACTGGATAGTCTCATCAACGGTGAGAACCACATTCAGGCCATCCTGTGCATCTATGCGTTTTTCGCGTTCCGAAGGGACTGCGCTTCCTCTTGCGTCAACTTCGCTCAGTATCTTACCAGGTACGCCCTTCAGGTATTTGTCCATGACTTCTTCAATGCCGCCCATCAGCCCCTGGTTGTCGTCCCCGGTGAATCCAAGTATATGCGACATCAGGTTGCCCCCGGGGTAATACCTTTTGGCATCCTCATCGATGTTTATGCCTCTGACGCTGTTTTCACTGATCCATGTCCTTATTTGTATCTCGGTTTCTCTGTCCACTTTCCTTTTTATTATCGCACTGCTCACGTTTTTTGTGATTATGCCGTATACAGTGTCTTTGTCCATTGACAGAAACTGTGCAAGGTCTTCAGCTATCTTTTCCTTCGTCAGCTTTTTGTTTTTTGCGATTTCATTGGGATTGCAGCTTATGGTGGCAGCCTGTACACTGATGGCCAGTTTTTTCCCGTTCCTGTCATATATGGTACCCCTGATGGGACTTATGACCCTGCCGGTATTTTGCTGTATGAAAGCTTTCTTCTGCAGTTCATATCCCTGTACGAACTGTATCTGGGCGATCCTTCCGATGAGAAAAAGGACAATCACAGTAAAGGACACGAGCAGGACCATCAGTCGTTTTTTGGTTGCCATTCCCGGTGCCGCCATCCAAACCTCTCCTCCGATCGTAAATAAAAAAGACTATAGACCGTGCAAAAAATAAATTTTACACTATCCACAGTCTATGCTCGCTGTAACCGCCGGGCATGCCAACCTTCATCTTTATGCCCGGCCTGCTATTCGAAAAGCTTAAGAAATCCGGCTGCTCTGTTGATGAGCTTTGACATGGCGTTCCCGTTTTTTTCATCTTTTGCGTCCGCAGACATCAGTACTGTATAATCATTCCTGGGAACTTTTATGTATATTATCTGGTTTTTGTCCGGCATCTGCATTCCAAGCCTGTTTTCTGCTATTTCCTTTATTTCGTTCAAATCGGTCTTGGTTTCTATCTGAACTCTGAGCAGCGAGTTTTCGTTCCTTATCATTTCATATGCTTTCTGCCTCTGGTTTATCTGGTAACCGATCCTGGTAATTATGGCATATCTGCACATCACGGCAAGGCCGGCGGCGAACACCGCGAGGATCGCCATGACCATCCTGAGTTTTATCTTTCTGTGGCTTCTGTATGTTTTTTTCGCCTTCAGTACCTGGTTCTCTTCATAGACATCGTATTCGAGCTGTCTGGCAGCAGAACCATATACGTACTCATAACCCATCTGATTCAATTGTATTCACCTCTGATGCGATATATGCCTTGTCTTTTGCCCTTGATGCCTGACCCGGCTTTCCATGCGCATGGCTCTTTCAGCGCTATTTATTGGGTTTCGGGAACCGGTCGGAGGACCGATCCCCTGCACCTCTCATTTCTTTTGTATTTTCCACGCTCATCATTCGCTTTTACGGCAGCCCTTCCCGGATATCGGACTCACGGTCCTCAAGGTCCCGCTGCTTTTTCTCATGTCGATCCGTCAGGTCATCATCCGTATCTGTTTGCTTTGTCTTTTGTTTTGTTCTTTTAGTTTTGTGCTTTCTCTTTTGTGTCCCCGTTATTTCTTTTGTGCCTCGTGATCTTCTCCGCAGTATTTCAGGATCTTGTCTTTCGTCTGCCGGTCAGTCGTCATTTGCGGTCTATTCCAGCTGCTTTAGCAGCAACAGTACTTTTGTAATTTTTCATCAGCAATGTCCGATGCTTTTAATTTCAGAAATTTATCTTTTGTATATCGTTGCAGCCGGCTGTGGACAGCAACACTGCAATTTGTCTTTTGCATGAAACTTTGTCACAGCTTCATCGCTGTCCTCATCTTCGCGCTCCTGGCCCTCGGATTGCGCTCCACTTCCTCTTCCGAAGGGAGCACAGGTTTTCTGGTCAGTATCCTGAGTTCCGGCTTTTTCCCGCATACGCACGCCGGGAATGACGGCGGGCATTCACAGGGGTTTTCACGTTTCTGGAACTCGGTTTTCACTATCCTGTCTTCCAGTGAGTGGAATGTTATGATCGTAAGCCTTCCTCCGGGTTTCAGCAGCGATACCGCACCCTCTATTGCCTCCTTCAGAGCGCCGAGTTCGTCATTTACTGCGATCCTGAGCGCCTGGAACGTCCTTTTCGCTGGATGCGGTCCGTTTCTTCTGGCCCTGGCCGGTATGGCCGCTTTTATGATCTCGGCAAGCTGCCCTGTGGTTTCGATCCTGTTCCTGGACCTTGCTTCAACTATAAATGAAGCTATCCTGGACGCCCATTTTTCTTCTCCGTATTCACGGATTATGTCCCTCAGCTCTTCTTCAGGATACGTGTTTACGATCGTGGCGGCATCAAGCGGATTGTCCCTGTCCATCCTCATGTCAAGCGGTGCATCTTTCTGATAGCTGAATCCGCGCCCGGCCTCATCCAGTTGGTGGGAAGAGACTCCAATATCGAGCAGTATACCGTCGACCCTGTCGAACCCGCGCTGTCTCACCAGGTCCGCCATATACCGGAAGTTCCCTTTTATCAGTACCAGGCCTGCATTTTTACGGACTTTTGCAAGCCTTTCCTCCGACGCTTTTATGGCATCGGCGTCCTGGTCGATCCCGATAAGCGTTCCCTTGTCCAACCTTCTGATTATCTCCGACGAATGGCCGGCACCACCCACCGTTCCGTCGATATATATGCCATCTTTGTCTATGTCCAGGCTGGCTATGCATTCTTCCAGCATCACAGGCTTATGATCGAACTGCATCCTTTTCCTCCCGGCGGCTCTGTATACCGCAGATCCTCCACACTAAATACCAAGCATCGCAAACGTTTCCGACAGGCTTTCCGGGCTGAGGCTGTCGCCACTCATGTATTTTTCCCACCTGTCTCTGCTCCATACTTCGACCCTGTTTCCTACGCCAACTATTGTAACCTCTTTTTCGAGTCCCGCATGAGCCCGAAGTTCCGGAGGTATCAGTATGCGATAATGGCTGTCTACCTTGCACTCTGCCGCGCTCGAGAAGAAAAACCTGCTGAATTCGCGCGCTTTAGTGTTTGAAAGTGGCAGCGTCTCTATTTTCTCCACGAGACTGTTCCATTTTGGCATGGAAAAGATGAAAAGACACCCTTCCAGCCCTTTCGCTATCATGAACTTCACGTCGAGTTCTTCCCTGAAAGCAGCCGGAATGATTATCCTGCCCTTTGGATCTATAGTGTGCTGGTATTCACCATAGAACAACTAATCCACCTCACACACTATCAACTTCGGACCACTTTCACCCACTTTGTCCCACTTCACTTACATTTTAAATCAAATTTGTGGAATAATCAAGCACCATTTGGAATATTTTTTAAGGATAGGACCACAGAACCATAAAAAAACCCGCCATTCCGGCGGGTTTCATGCATGACGGCAGCATCGGTGCTTTCATTACCCAAAAATCAGCACCGTAATCACCATATATTTTCAGTGTACCTGGAACCTGTTATGAAGAACTCCTGTAAGGATTCCTTTTCCTTCTCATCGAAACGCTCAAAAGTATACCAACATTAAGGTAGTTTGCTATGAGGGAACTGTTGCCCTGGCTCACGAAAGGAAGCGGTATCCCTGTAACGGGCAGCAGACCTATGCACATGCCGATATTCTCTATGAAATGGAATGCAAACATCGCAGTGATGCATATGACCATGAACGAACCGTATGGATCCCTCGAATTCATGGATATATACACGCACCTGAACAGAAAGAAGAACACGATCAGTATGAACGCGACCGATCCTACAAATCCCATTCCTTCTCCGATCACTGAGAAAATAAAGTCCGTTTCCTGCTTAGGCACAGCGTACGTACCAGCCTGGCTGTCAAGCCTGCCAAAAATGCCCTTGCCAAAAAGCTGGCCTGATCCGATGGCCATTTTTGACCGGTAAACCTGGAGGCCGGAACCCAAAAGGTCAGATTCCGGAAAAATAAAGGATATTATCCTGCTACGTATATGGTCGAACTGCTTCATCGGAAGGACATAGAACCACAGAACAGGAGCAGCTGCCACGAACAATCCCGCTGCTATCAGAAAATACCTGTACGGTATCCCGTATATGAAAAGCATGACGACAAAGGAAAAAACAAACACCATTGCTGTTCCGACATCAGGCTGCATCAGCACGAGTGCAACCGGCAGGATCGCATACACAATCAGCTTGACCGCATTTTTGCCAATGTCCTTGCCTTCTTTCAGTCTCTCGAAAAAAACCGGCAGAAGTACCGCATATGCGACCTTGGCCAGCTCAGAAGGCTGAAAAGCACCTATTACCGGAACCGGGAGCCAGCTCTTGCTCCCGTAGATCCTCATACCTTTGATAAGAACCAGCACAAGAAGCACTATGCTGCCAATGTAGAGAAAAATGCCAAGTGTCCGGAAATCTTTATAGTCGATGGCACTGATAACGATTGCCGCCACTATGCCTATACACAGGCAGATGACCTGTTTGAGCCATACACTGGAAACACCCTCTCCCCCCAAAGCACTCTTGAGAGATACGACACCATAAAGTGACATGAGTATAACGGAAATAAACAGCATATAGTCAAACTGCCTGAGATAGTCAGTGCCTTTTGTCTTTTCTACGTAAAACATTCGATCCACCCTGTCGATCCGTCAGGCTGTGCAGCGAGCACATCCAGGATCGGAATAGTCATGCTTCAGACGAATCATCTTCTGGAATTGTTCCGGCTGCAGTGCTTCCTTCATCAGATTTTTCTTCTGAAACTGTTCGCTCTGTTTGTTCTTCCTCCGTTGATTCCTTTGCCTCTTCCGCTCCTGCTTTTTCTGTATCATCTGCTTCTGCTTTCGCCGCTTCAGCTGCTTCTTCTTCCTTCATTTTCATAAGCAGGGCCCCATACCTGCTCTGGCCAAGCACGACTGCCTCCTCTTCGGTTTTTCTCATTGCAGCCCGCCTGTACAGGAGCAGCACGATACCCACTATGACAAGTATTACGGAAAGCATCTGCGACACCCTGAAGCTGCCCAGCCACAGGCTGTCAGTCCTGATGCCTTCTATTACTGCCCTGGCTGCGCCGTACAGTATGAAATACAGGAAGAGGACCTCTCCTTCAACCTTTTTTCTTTTCCTCCGGAACAAAAGGAACAGGAAAATCGCGATATCCAGCAATGATTCGTACAGGAAGGTCGGATGTACACCGAAAATTTCCGGATTATAACCATTCCTCCGGAGATACCCGTCGATAACATTCCCGTTCATTCTCCACGGGAGTTGCGTTGCCGTGCCAAAGGCCTCCTGGTTTATGAAGTTGCCCCATCTGCCTACACCCTGCCCGAAAACGAGATAGGGGACGGCGAAATCGCAAAGATTAAGGAACGATATCTTTTTCTTCCTGGTATAGATCCATGCCACAAGCAACGCCCCGATGACGGCTCCGTATATCGCAAGACCGCCGTCCCTGATCTTTATGATAGATACCAGGTTGTTCCTGAACTGGTCCCAGTTGAAAACCACGTAATAGAGCCTCGAAAAAACGATGGCTACAGGCGCGGCGTAAAGCACCAGGTCAAGAACATTATCGGCAGTCAGGTCATATTTCCTGCAGCTTCTCAGTGCCATCAGGACTGCTGCAAGGAATCCCAGTGTGATTATAACGCCGTACCAGAATATCTCGATCCCAAAAACGGAAAATGCATATCTCCTCAGTTCAAACTCAAGTCCCAGTCCGGGAAAACTTACAAAATCCACAACGCATCCCCCTTATACCTGCGACAGATGATTTATGTCAAATCAACTGATATATCAGATCAACTTATGCTGGCCGGCTATGCTCAGACAGGCCTGATCACCGACATGGCGAGGCTCTCGGGTCTAAAGTGATCATGAAGGACCTCGTTCACATATTCAAATGTTATTTTATCATAAACGTCCAAATAGTCAAACATGCTGACGCCCTTGAAATACACTGTTATGAACGAGTGCGAGATCCTCTCCACGGAATTGAACTGCCTCATGAACCGACCCCTGTAAGCCCTGATCAGTCTCTCGCATGCCGGCCTGTCGAGCCCGTCTTTCTTCGCATCTTCCAATGCACTTAAGAATCTTTCCTTCACCTTCAGCGGATCGGGTGATTCTCCTCCCAGTATTGAAAAGGCATATTGCTTCTCGACACTTACGTCAGTGCCAAAAGACGAGTTGATCAGACCTTCGCCGTACAGTTGCTCATAAAGCTGAGAGCTTCTGCCGGCAAGCAGTTCCAGCACCAGCTTCACGGCAGTCTCATACATCAGCAGTTCGATGCCTTTCTCGCCATAGAAACTGCCTTTATAGCCCATCTGGAACATCGGTATCGAAACGGCAAGGCGCTCCTCGATATAATCACGGTGGACTGCCGCACTTTCCTCAGGGTAGAGCCTTTTGACAGGAGGCTGAGGTTTGCTGTGCGGGATCGCACATTCGACCATCCCGAACACGCTTTCCGGATCAACATCACCGACTGCGAGTATGATCATGTTCGAAGGGTGGTAAAACGTGTTGTAGCACATGTACAGCGTTTCCCTGTTTATCATGCTGATACTGTCGATGGTTCCCGCAATGTCGATCCTGACCGGGTGCTTTTCGTACAATGCCTTCAGCAGATTGAAATGCACTTTCCAGTCAGGGTTGTCCTGGTACATCAGTATTTCCTGGCCGATGATGCCCTTTTCGTTTTCGACGCTTTCCTGAGTGATATACGGATTCTGGACATAGTCCAGCAGCAGTCTGAAATTTTCATCGAACCTGTCTGTGCAGGAAAACAGGTAAACAGTCTTGTTGAAGCTCGTGTATGCATTTGGGTTCGAGCCCAGCATGGAGAATTTCTCCATCACATTCCCGTCTTTTTGCTCAAAAAGCTTATGCTCCAGGAAATGTGCGATACCGTCCGGAACGCGGGTAGCATTAGTTTCTCCAGGGATAATAAACTCATTGTCTATGGAACCGTAATTCGTTGCGAAGGCAGCATATTTTTTGGAATACCCGCGCCTTGGTATAACAAAGGCTTTCAGCCCGCTGGGATGGTCATAGCTGTAAAGGACTTCGCCCGCTTTTTCGTATTCAATCTTCCTGAAATCCATTTAAACAACTCCTCATAACATACTTTCATATGGTTATTGCTTTCCCGTGCTGTCAGCAGCAGTAAGGAAATAGACCGTATCAGGGACGATGCGCTGCGCCGCCGCTTTGACATCATCCTTCGTGACCTTTCTGATCTTTTCCATGATAGTGACGAAATCGTCGTCGGTGCCCGAGATCGTCTGGCTGAGGTAGAAATCGACGATATTTATCTGGCTGTCTGTCAGTGATTTGATCCCCGTCTCCATATTTTTCACGGTGGCTTCCATCTCATAGTCCGAAATATTGCCTTTTGCCATGTCGTCAAGCTGTTCGTTTATAATATCCAATGCCCGCTGCCTGTTTCCGATATCGATGCCGCTGCTGATCACCATCAGCCCCTTGAACTTCTCAAGCATCGAATAGCAATAGTATGCAAGGCTCGCCTTTTCGCGGACATTCCGGAAAAGCTTGGAGTGTATGCCGCCGCCCAGTATCCCGTTATATACCATGAGCGCCGGATATTCATCGCTGCCGGGAGCCGTGTTTGTCCGGCAGCCCAGGCAAAGCTTGCCCTGTGTCACATTCATCGTTTCCGTTACATGCCTGACCTCAGCCTTTTCCTTCCTGGAAAAACTGTCCCGCAGCGTTATCGTATTCCTGCGCGGAAGTCCTGACAACAGTCCGGATACTTCCTCTGCTTCTTTATCCGTTATGCTTCCGACCAGGTAAACCTGCATCGGAAATGTCTCGATCATTGTACGGTAATGCGCCGTCAGTTCATCGGCGGTAATGCCGGCAAGGTCTTCCACAGACCCGTAATCGTATATTTCAAAAGGCTCATTGCGGCACATCTCTTCCATACATCTGTCGACACTGTAGCTCATCTTATCGTTGACCCTGCCCTCGATCCTTATCTTCAGGTTTTCCTTTTCCTGTGCAAGATACTCCCCGCTGAACCTGCCGTCTGCCAGCGCAGGCCTGGCGATTATGTCAAAAAGCAGCGCCAGCGCTTCTGCAAAAGTGTCGGTTCCGTCCGGAACATACTGCTTTGACAGGAATTCCGTGTAAAAATGGATGACATGCCTCTCGCCTTTCTTGGTCACGCCACAGTCAAAGCTTGCGCCGTAAAGGCTTTCAAGCTCCATCGAAATGTCCCGCAGTGTGGGATACGCTCTGCTTCCGCGCCTCATGACGGCAGGCAGCAGCGCGTTTTTCGTCGCATTCTCCTTCGTGAGATTATCCTGGAAAAAGAAATGTATGCTGCTCGTTTTGAACTTGTCCGTATTGACCACGAAAATATCTATCCCGTTGAATGAGGATACCCTGACCGGCCTTCCCGCGTCGAATCCCGTCTCCATCAGAACCTTCCTTCCCATCACATATCTTGATAATAATATATTATAACACTATTATCCGAAGAAAATTTTCGCATTGAAATATTTTCTCGCCAATAATTTGCGCTTTACCGGCAATAATACACTTAAGCACACTTACCGGAGGTTCAGAAGATGAGGTACACACCAAACAGAAAATACCCGATCACCCAGATGAAAAGAAACAGCCAGCCGATGAACGGCGAACGGATACTTGACATAAGTATCGGCACTGCTGCAGGACTGCTCGCCGTCACATTCCTCAAAGGCCTGTTCTGGGGATATCTGATCAGAAAGTGCCGGGGAAGATAATAAACTGCTGTTTGAATAAGGTAATGTAAATTCAGGCATTCCCCGATATTTTATATATACAGTATCGGGAGATTGCAGATGCCGGAACGATTCCAGCAGGCAACAGATCTTGCTTCTTTCGTCATATCGGTCTGCCTTTCATTTTGTATACTGGTACTTGCTGTTTTTTCAAAAACGCCGGGCTGAAATCGAGACTTTCCTCGTACCCTGCAGACGGAAGGGATGCCAGGTCCCTTATCGAAGCTGCGGACAGGAGCCTCTGCAGATCAAAGGCAAAAGGCAAAAACGCATTGCCCTGCAGGGATATCTACTGATTGGCGCGGCAGCTCCGTCTGTCCGGAGCCCATGCGGGTTTCGCGCTCCCGTTCACGGCAAATATGAGCATCAGGATACCGCATACGATAAACACTCCGATCAGCGAATATTTTCTGATGAGAACTGATGTGACGACCGTTCCCGCGAGCTTCCCCAGGCCGGCCATCATATCGCTGAAAGCCGTGACTCTCGCCATGTATTCCCGGTCCGCGGCGACCTGGAAACGTGCCGCAAGAATGATGCCGCTGACTGCTATTATCGTTCCCTCGGCGAACTGAAGCATCAACACCGCTTCATATGTCTTCGTAAATGCATAAAGGATCCATATGACCGCCGCTGCGGCAAGACAACTGTAAAAAGTCCGTGCATCGCCTTTATCCGGTCTGCTGTCCATCTGTCCGGCAATGAACATGGCAAGAAGGTTGGCGCCGTAGTATGCGGTGATCATCATGCCCCATCCTTTCGCAGTGACTTTCAGTATATCGAATGCAAACGGGTAAAAAGCAAGGTTTACAGATATGGTGCAGAAGCCGACCACAAATTCCGCTGCCAGCAGTTCACGGATCGGAACGGCGGCCATGCAGTACCTGATTCCTTTTTTCATGGCGGATAGTGCTGTCTCATGGGAACTTTGCACATTTGCGGCGTAATTGCCGGGATGGTCCGCTGCAGCTGAAAAAACGGTGAATAAGGCAGAAACAAGGCAGCAGGCGGATGAAACCAGTATCGAAGGTGCGGGACCGTATTTGTCTGTAAGGAAGCCGGCCGCCACCGGACCTGCAAGATAAGCGGCACCGCCCGCTCCCGTCAGCAGCGAGTTGGCTTTGAGAGCTCCCTTTTTGCCGGTCATCCTGAGCACGTATTTCCGCCTTGATGGATTGTAGAAAACATCAAGAATGGAGATCAGTATGATCAGCAGATATATTTGCGCCACATTGCCCGCAGCAAGGAACAGCAAAGCCGTCAGGGACTTCAGTATGTCCATTAGCACAAGCAGGCGTCCTTCACCGGATCTGTCGCCTATCACACCCGCAAAAGGCGACGCCAGGATGCCCGGCAGTGCGGAAAGCGCCGCACCTGCCGCTGCAGAGATACCAGAGCCTGCAATATCATGGATAAGCATTGTCACTGCTATGAACCTGACGGATTCTCCAAAACCCAAAAGGCCCTGGCCGGCCAGGAATATGCGGAAGGCTCTGCCGCCAGGCCCGCTGCGGTCAGTTTTCATTAAGGTACCCCAAATATCAGTATCATATTTGAATGGTATTCAGAAATGCGAAGATTATGCCGGCCCTTTTTCATACAGATGCGGCATCGGCTGGTATCTGCTGACTCCCATGTACTTTACCTGCACGTTGTCGCCGTCGGTTATCCTGATCCAGGACTTGACCACTGCGCCATCCATACCCTCAATCAAAAGCTTCCGTTCATCCGCGCCCAGACTGCTGTTTATCCTGTACAGCACAGGCGCCTTTGTCGTCTCGAGCACTTCATGGATCCATTCCACCGCCGGAGCGGGCCTGCTTCCGTAAAAGGCCATGTAAAGCACATTGTCCACCCCCTTAGCCCAGATAAGTATATCGGATCCGGTGGTGTTCATGAATTTGAAGTCCTTATTGCCATACGACACTGTGGCATCCTGGCCGTACGGGACATAAGGCACCGGCATCGTATGGTTGTGGCGCTCAACTATCTTCACATTCGACAGCACGGCAACATTATACAGCGTGGATGCGACCTTGCATACGCCTCCGCCCTCTGTGGTCGTGACCATCGTTCCGATATAGGTAGGGCCTTCCCTGAAACCTCTGTTCTTGGTATACGGGCCGATGGTGGCATTCTGCGAAAATACCTCCCCCGGCCGCACAACAGTGCCAGCCAGCAAGTCAGCAGCATGGTGCACGTTATATTCCTCTCCGGGCAGGGGATCCTTCAGGACGGTTTTGTACCCGCCAAGCATAACATATGTCTTATGCCTGGCCACCGCCTCGATGAATTCTCTTTCATGGACCCATGGCATATTGCACTCGGGGCCTGAAACCATTTCGATGCTGAGGCCTTCCCCGATGATCTCCTGCTGCGCCTCCCCGGGGACCCGGGTCCTGCCGCATGGCATTGCAGCAGCATTTTGTGCAGTTGCAAGACAAGCTGTAATAATTATTACTGTTATCAGTTTCTTCAATTTCGGTTCCATCCCCTTCTCAATCAAACTTATTTTTTTCAGCGGGGAGCGGATTTACAACAATAAATAAATTCCAGTAATAATGCTGTTTCCGGCGACATATTGTCAATTGAGGAAGGAATACCGGAACAATGTTAAAAAACGACAGGAGCAGAAAAAACATGGTAGTGCTGCTTTCACTTTTCGGCATGATCTGCTGGGGCATCGCGCCGGTGTTCGCAAAAGCGGCCTTAAAAGACATCGATCCCACAGCCGGACTGGTCCTGCGTACCATTTTTGCGGCCAGTGTCGTTTCAGGGTGGGTGATAATAAGTGGTAATTTTTCAAAAGTAAGCAGTATCCCTGCCGGAACATGGTGGCTCATCGGCACGGAAGCACTGCTGGCTACGCTGGTGGGAGATCTGGCATATTATGCTGCGCTGAAAAAAGGAGACGTATCGCTTGTTACGATCATTATGTCAAGTTCGCCGCTGATCACGATACTGTGCTCAGCCGTATTCCTTGGTGAGCAAATCACGCTGATGCGCCTTATAGGCGCCATACTCGTAATTGCAGGGATCATACTCATAGTTTGACAGCCCATGGGCCGCCCGCTCATGCGGAGTTGCTGCCAAGGACCCTTATGTACTCCACGTCAGGGTCATACGTGCCCTGCAGTTCGCATCCTTCCTCTTTCAGCAGCATTATGTAATCGATCACGTCTTTGGTGATCCTCTCTCCAAGGCATATTACAGGTATACCCGGTGGATAGGACATCACCATCTCACCCGCGATCTCTCCGGCTGAATCCTCGAGCCTTACTGTTTTCTTGCTGTTATAGAAAGCATCCCTCGGGGTGACGATCATTTCAGGACTTTCGGGTATTTCAAAATCCCTGATCTTCGGACTGCTGCCTCTGCCCAGTGACAACTGCCGCAGTGCGTTCACAAGGGCAGTGACGTCTTCTCTCCTGTCCCCGATTGAAACGATGGCAAGTATGTTGTAGAGATCCGACATTTCAACCTGGATGTTGAATTTCTCCCTCAGCAATGCTTCCACCTGGTAGCCTGTATAACCTGTCTGCCTTACATTGATGCCGAGTTTGGTTTCATCAAAATCAAAACACCCCTCTCTTCCTGTCAGTTCCCGGCCGAAGGCGTACAGTCCGGGTATCCTGTTGATCTCCTCCCTCGCCCATCTGGCAAGCTCAAGCGCCTCTCCAAGCAATTCCGGGCCTCTCGTTACAAGCTGCTTTCTGGCTATATCAAGTGAACACATGAGAAGATACGATGCACTCGAAGTAAAAGTAAGGCCCAGCGACTGCCTTATCCTTTCCTGTGGGATGAAGGCGCCCCTCGACAGCAGTACGGAACTCTGTGTCAGTGAACCTGCCGTTTTGTGCACGCTTACAGCACTCATGTCGGCTCCCACCTCCATGGCGGTCAGCGGAAAATCATCGTGGAACATCATATGTGCGCCATGAGCTTCATCTATGATCACTGACATATCATGCATATGTGCGGTCCTGACTATGGATTTTATGTCAGATGTCATCCCATAATATGTGGGATTTACAACGAACACTGCTTTTGCATGCGGATTCTTCCTGATCGCCTCCCGGACCTTTTCAGCGGATATGCCCATCGTTATTCCGAGTTCGCGGTTGATCTCGGGAAGCACATAGACTGGCATCGCACCGCTGAGGATTATCCCTCCGAAAGCGGATCTGTGTGCGTTGCGCGGCATTATTATCCTGCTCCCCGGGTCGCACGCGCTGAGGATCATAGCCTGAACGCCTGATGTGGTCCCGTTTACCAGAAAATATGCATTTTCTGCGCCGTAGGCATGGGCCATCAGCTTCTGCGCTTCAAGTATGACCCCTGTCGGGTTGTTGGCGAAGTCGAGGTCCTTCATTCCGTTGACATCCATCCTGAGCGCTTTTTCCCCTATGTATTCCACCAGTTCACGGAGCCCTCTTCCCTGCTTGTGACCGGGCACATGGAAAGGGATAACGTTGTCGTCTATATATTTTTTGACTGCATCAAAAAGCGGAGTCCTGTTCTGGTTTATCCGCACAACGATCACCTGTATTCCGCCAGACATCATCCGTGTATTATATGGCGCGTGTATCGTGACCGTGCATGGCCGCGTAGCAGGTACGGGCAGCAGGGCATTTGAGGATGCTTCGTGTACGGCTGCATGCCGGATCATTTGCTCCAATGAGGGCGCAGGTCACTCGCCGTCCATGGCTCGGGACCAGCGCCGGCAGCATCCATGCTGCCGGTTGCGGTGCCTGTTGCCTCATTCGAGCTGCATGCCCCGGCGGCATCCGTAACACTTGCATCCAATAATGCCTTGCTGCCCGTACCTGCTACGCGGCGCTTTGTATGTAAGCAATTTCAGGTTTGATTAATCTGATTGGATTCTTTGGAAGGAACAGTATGGCGCTCATTCATAACGCAGCGCTTCAATCGGATCAAGATCTGCCGCGCGTTTGGCCGGGTAGACTCCGAATATTATGCCAAGCGCAACAGAACCGAGAAATGCCAGTACTATGATCTTAAGGTCTACGACAGGAGGTATCTTAATCAGTGCTGATATGATGTTTCCGGCAACGACGCCCAGGAATATGCCTGCAAGGCCGGCGCAGCCTGTCATAAGGATGGATTCGGTCAGAAACTGCAGTATGATGTCTTTCTTCTGCGCCCCAAGGGCTTTCCTGATGCCTATCTCCCGGATCCTTTCAGTCACCGACACCAGAAGTATGTTTACAATGCCGATGCCACCGACTATCAGCGTAATGACCGCTATCACGAGAAGGATAGATGATACGACGCCAAGCACATCGCTGAAAGCTTTCTGGATGTCGGCCGAGTTCTGGGCTATATATACGTCTTCGCTGCCATGTTTCATTTCAAGGTATTTCACGATACGTTTGCCGACTTCCCGCAGCTTTTCTTTCTCAACCACCGTCACGTCGATGGATGACAGCCTTTCGCTGTTGGGATACAACTGCTGCACTGTCGTTATGGGCATAAAAATACTGACAGGGATCAATTCGCTTTCCATGATGCCCTCGAACATATTCTCGCCGCTGCTCATCACACCGATTATCTTAAGCGAGACAGAAGTGCCTGATGGCGTCCTGAGCGTGATGGTTTCCCCGGTCACATCCTGAACGTCTTTAAAGAACTTCCTTGCAAAGAGCTCATCCACCACGACGAATTTCGCCCTTTTGGTCACATCGAAATCATTTATGAATCTGCCGTATTTCATTTCGATGATGCCAAAATTCTTGTACTGCGAGGATACGCCGAACACCCATGCGTCCTTTGACTGTTCATTGACACGTACAGTTCCGTTTTTCTGGATGCTGGTCGCGATATTCTTGATTTCCGGCGCCGCTTCCTTCACATAATCCATATCCTTGAGCGTCAGCCAGTCTTTCCTGTCGACGTTCCTGTTTTTATATGTGATGCTTATGGTATTGGCGCCTATTTTTTCAAACTGTGCATTCATGTAGCTTTCAGTGGCACTTCCGAGCGCCATGATCGTGATTATGGAGAATACGCCCATCACGATCCCGAGCATGGTAAGGAAGGATCGGAGTTTATTTGATTTAAGGCTGTCCAGAGCCTGTATGAAGCTTTCAGAGAAATTCATCTGCATACCTCGCTTCTTTCCGGTTGGGCTGCCTGTCAATACTGCTGTTTCACCCTTACTTTCATCCCGTCGCTGTAGCTGGGCTGAGGGTCGATGACAACAAGTTCTCCTTCTTCAAGCCCATCCAGGATCTCAACGCTCATGTCCGAATTGATGCCGGCTTCTATCCGGCGCTGCTCGATCCTGTTCGTTTCAGTATCGATAACGAATACCATCAGGTTGTCGTCCCTGTCAGGTTTTATCGCTTCCATAGGCGCCAGCAGGACTCCGTTTTTATCCACCGTTATGATCTCGCAGGTGACATTGAGACCAGGTTTAAGAACGCCTTTTGAGTCATCCACTCCAATGATTATCTCCACCACTGTCTCGCTCCCGCCGGATGTCACTGCCGTGGTGGCCACGGGAGAAATGCTCTCAACGGTTCCTGTTATCTCCGTATTCTTATCGATCGCATCCCCCGTCACTCTCGCCTTCTGTCCGACCGCCACGTTCTTTATATCGTACTCGTTTACTCTGGCCCGTATCCGCAGCTTATCCGGATCTATGATCCTGTATGCCGGCTGCATGCTTCCGGTATACGCCCCTTCCTGGACGTTCACTGCCGCGACGACTCCTTCCATGGCAGCCATGCACATTTCATTTATGTCGTTTATCTTCTTTTCAAGGTCGGAAATCTGTAAATCCGTGACCTTTATATTTTCTTCAGCTGTTTTTCTTGAGTTGTTCCTGCTTTCTACAGCAGCCTCATAAGCCAGCCTGGCATTCTCAATGGCCGATTCGGCTTCCCTGAACTGCTTTTCCGACATTTCCATCTCGGCTTTCGAAATAGCACTTGCCTCATACAGTGCCTTATTGTCTTCATACGCCTTTTTTGCGTCATTATAGTTCCTTTCGGCAGCTTTCAGGCTGTTGAGGGCTCTTTGGACCTCTGCGTCGCCGGCTTTGGAATCCAGCGCTATCTGCTGGGTCCTCCTGTTGCTCTTCAATGTTTCGAGCCTGGAGTACATCTCGCTCATGTCCACCTCAATAAGCTGCTGGCCTTGTTTTACCCGCTGGCCCTCGGTGATCATCACCCTCGTCACTTTCAGCGGCGTGTCGAAATATGCCTCTGACTTCTTTGTTTCCTCGACGACGCCGTCCGCATATATCCATGAAGAAAGATCTCCTTTCACAACTGCAGCGGCCTGTACGCTGACCGCGCCCGAACCTGCCGTACCCGCAGCCTGCATTGCACCGGCCGTGACAAGGACAGCTGATGATATCACCAGTATGCTTGCGATAATCACCTTTTTCCTCATTGCATAACCTCCGTAAATGACTGTCGTGAGAGCGCCGTGCCGCAGTTACATCAGCTGCAGCGCCGCAGGCATGCCGTACATGGTACAGGCAACACGAATGGCAAAAATTACGGCTACCGCTATGTAAACCTGTTTCTTTTTCAGTTTGCTGACGGCAGTTAATCCTATGGCCATTACAGAGTATCTCCATATGGCAAAAACGTCGATACCCGCAAGGAGCCCGTAAACATACGGGTTCATTTCTTCAGGCGACGCAAGGGAAGCCAGGCTCGTCAATGGCGCTGCCTGGTGCAGGCTTCCCGTATAGAATGAAACGGCTGTCAGCAACAGGCTGTACAAAACAGGTATGATACCCGCATGTACCACAACGGAGAGGTATGCTTTGTATTTGCCCTCCCCTCCCATGATCCTTAGTATGATGAAAAACAGCAAAGCCATAAGGGCAAACCCTGCAGCCGCATAGACGGGCGCTGTCACGATCCCTGTAACAACTGCGCGGGGCAATCCTGCTTCTATCATCTCCGGCGTCATCTCGATGCCGAAGGATTCCATGTACTCAGAACCGGCAGCGATCGACTTCCTCAGCATTTCCTCGTATACAGGCCTCCTTACTGCATAGGGAACTGCGGCTGCCAATGAACCAAAAACCATCCAGAACAGCACTCTTGGCTTCCCGGCCAGTTCCTCCATCAGCCTGCCCGGTGAGACGAACAGCCACATAAGCCTTTTGAAAAACCCCGGCTTTTCGACGGCCATTTCCCGATCCATGCTCTGTACCCGGATATCAGACAAGTTATCAGCCTCTTTCTTCACTTCACAATATAAATCTCGTTATATGAACAGGATCCGGACAGGATGCAGGCGTATGCTGTCAGCCCGCAGCCTGTGCCTGCAGTTTTCTTATCACTTCCCTGGCGTCTGTCGGATCATCGACCCTTTCATCGCTTATGATCCTGCCATCCCTGAACCTGATGATGCGCCCGGTATGCATAGCTATGTCTGGCTCGTGCGTGACAAGGATGATGGTGACTCCTTCCCTGTTCAGTTCCTGGAATACTGCCATTATGTCTTCTCCCGACGCCGTGTCGAGGTTCCCGGTTGGCTCATCGGCAAGAAGGATGGCCGGGTCGTTCACGAGAGCCCTTGCGATGGCGACCCTCTGCTTCTGGCCGCCGGATAGCTCATTGGGCCTGTGATCCATCCTTTCCAGCAGCCCCACCTTCCTGAGCGCTTCAACAGCCTTTTCCCTGCGTTCTTTTTTTCCTGCTCCTGCATATATCATGGGAAGTTCCACGTTTTGAAGCGCGTTCATTTTTGGAAGCAGATTGAATGACTGGAACACGAACCCTATTTTTTTATTTCTTATCCTGGCCAGTTCAGTATCATCAAGCTGTGAAATATTGACGCCGTCCAGTTCGTAATATCCGCTCGTCGCCCTGTCAAGGCATCCGAGTATGTTCATCAGCGTCGACTTCCCCGATCCCGACGGACCCATGACGGCGACGAACTCCCCTTTGCTGATGCGGAGGTCGACGTCCTTCAGGGCTTCCACCTGCACCTTGCCTGTGTCATATATCTTTCCTATGCCTTCCATCCTGATGATCATGGCAGTACCTTCCTTTGCAGCTTTACGCCGCCTGTGCGGCTACCCATCGGTTATACGCACTTTCCCAGGGATTTGTCTCATACAACGGAAATCTCACAGAGAAGTTATTCCGAAATACTCCTTTGCCGCCCTGATGTCACGGTTTATCTGGTCAGAAAGTTCATCAGCGCTTCCGAATTTCATCTCATCCCTGAGCTTTTTCAGGAAAAAAACTTCTATACCGTTCTCATAAATATCCTTTTCAAAGCCAAGTATATGCGTTTCAACACTTATGGATGCTGTCTCTCCGAATGTCGGGTTGATCCCGACGTTTGTCACGCTGTTGTATAATGCTCCGTCATAAAGTGTCCTTGTCAGGTATACACCGTTGCAGGGCAGCACGAGGCAGTTTTCAGGCCGCAGATTGGCAGTCGGGAACCCGATCCTTCTTCCGATGCGCTTTCCGTCCAGCACCTTCCCCATTATCGAATAGTGCCTGCCAAGTAACATGGTTACCTTTTCCATGTCCCCTTTCAGTACGTATTCCCGTATCGCCGTACTGCTGACGATTTCAGCGCCTATCCTGACAGCCGGGATTATGATGACCCTTATGCCGTACTTCTTTCCAAGTTCCTTAAGCAGTTCACTGTCGCCACGGCCCATATAGCCGAACCTGTAGTTGAACCCGGCTACTGCCACACATGCCCCGAGCCTGTCAGCCAGGATATCCCTCACAAAATCCTCGGGTTCCATCCTTGAGTATTCCTCATCGAATTCATCGAACCAGACATGATCCAGCCTGGTCTCTCCAAGGATCTGTATCCGCTTGTCCACGGTAGTGAGCAACTGGGTGAACAGATCTTTTCTGATTACATTTTCCGGATGCTTCGTAAATGTATAGACCACTGACCTGAGGCCGCTCATCCTTGCTTCATTGATAAGGGCATTCACGAGCACCATGTGTCCCACATGCAGCCCGTCGAAATTCCCCAGCCCCACTGCCGTTGAACGTTTATCGAATTTTACGCCGTCATTGCCGAATATAGTTTTCAAGTTCGATGACCCCTATTCACTGATCAGAAGAATTTCCTTGCTTTTAAGTAATTGCCGTTCTCTCTGTGTATAACCGTGCCGAGAGCTACAAAGCGCCCGTCATTCCCGTATACCCTTATCAGTCCGCCGGCTTCAGTGTCCGTGCCGTCCGTCATGTTTATCCGGTCCGTGGCAAGCCGTACCTGCATGCCGTTCATGAATTTCTTCGCGGAAACCTCGTCAAGCACACAGGAACAGAAGTTTTCAAAAGCCCGGTCCACATCCATCATCATTTCTGCCAGGGTGCCTTTTTCTTTCCCGAGGGACAGTTCTTCAAGGGTCACAGAATCGGAAATGCTGAAAGGACCTGCTTTCAGCCTCAGCAAAAAGGACATGCATCCGCCGCATCCCAGGACGTCTCCGATATCGGCACACAATGTCCTTATATATGTACCCTTTGAACAGCTGACTTCCAACAGTACCCTGATTCCGTCCTTCCTGCAGATATCCAGGACTTCTGCGGAATATATCTCGACCTCTCTTTCGGACCGTTCCGTTTCGATACCTTCGCGGGCAAGCTGATACAGTTTTTTGCCGTTGACCCTCACTGCGGAGTACATCGGCGGAAGCTGCATGTATTTCCCCCTGAAGGATGCCACCGCGTCGATTATGTCGTTATCCGACACTTCCGGCTTTTTCCTGGCAAGCACAGTACCGGTGGTATCCTGCGTGTCTGTAACGACGCCGAGAGTCACTTCCGCCCGGTATGTCTTGTCCTTCTCCATCAGGAATTCCACGGCTTTCGTCGCCCTGCCCACACATACCGGCAAAACTCCTGCTGCCATGGGGTCGAGTGTCCCGGCATGGCCGATCTTCCTGACACCCGTCAGTCCGCGCAGGTACGCCACCACATCGAAGGATGTCATTCCCGGGGGTTTCAGAATATTGAGTATTCCATCCATATCAGAGCATCCCTCTTAAGTCTTCGAGAAGCATTTCCCTGACCGTCTCAAGATCCGAGTTCCTTGCTGTGAATCCTGCAGCTCTCATGTGCCCGCCCCCCGAGTATTTTGACGCCACCGCTGAAACATCCACGTAGCTGTTCGACCGCAGATTTACCCTTATGTCTCCGTTTTCCATTTCCCTGATCATGGCGGCCGCCTCAACTCCGCTGATGTTCCTGGCAATGTTTATGATACCGTCGGTGTCCTCATCCGCAGCCCCTGACCTCCGCATCGCCTCATACGAAACCGACATGACAGCGATCCTGCCGTCTTCGAACAGTTCCAGGGAGTTTACCGCTTCACCAATCAGTCTCACCTTTCCCGGCGAAACTGTGTCAAAAATGCGCCTTGATATGTCAGCTACATCGATACCTTTTTCAAGCAGTTCCGAAGCGATAGTGTGCGTCCTGGAAGTCGTATTGCTGTATCTGAAACCGCCGGTATCGGATGCAATAGCCGTGTACAGGCATATGGCAGCATCCTTTCCCGGGTCGGCGCCCATCTGTCCGAACAGTTCGTAAATTATCTCACCAACTGCAGCGCAGGAAGTGTCCACATAATCCAGCATGGCAAAACCGGTGTTCGTGGCGTGATGGTCGATATTTACCGTTACGGCGGCTTTCCCGAAAACAGGCTTCCTTGAGCCGAGCCTTTCGATATCGCCGCAATCCAGCGCAACAGCAAGATCGTACTTCGTTTCAACGCCGTCATAAACCCGGGCCATCTCCAGACCGGGAAGGAAGTCATAGATATGCGGCACTTTTTCCTCAAGAAACACCGAAACTTCCTTTCCCGCTTCGGACAGCCCGATTGCCAGTGCCAGGGAAGAACCTATGGCATCCCCGTCTGCCGCCATATGGGGCAATATCGCTATACTGCCGGCTTCAGCCATCGCTTCCGCTATCTTTTTCAGCATCGGTTTCTCTCCTGTTTTCCCTGATCGTGTCATTTATGAGTTTATTTATATATACCCCGCGTTCTATGGAATCATCCAGTTCAAACAAGATTTCCGGCGTATACCGCAGCTGTATGCGGCGCCCTATCTCGCGCCTTATGAACCCTGAGGCGCTTTTCAGTCCGCAGGCTGCTTCCTTTTTGTCATTCTCATCTCCAAGGACGCTTACATAAACCTTTGCATATCTCAGGTCCCTGGTGACTTCCACCGAAGTTACACTTATCATTTTGGAGAGCCTGGGATCTTTCAGTTCATTCTGTATGATAAAGCTTATCTCTCTTTTTATTTCTTCCGAAATCCTGTCCGTCCTGTCCATAATGCCACTCCTTTCGTATCCTGATGATATATATCATGCATCCATTCGAAAAAAGGCCGGGCAGACAGTATGACCCGCCTGTCCAGCCTTCTTGCCGTACTGATGCAGCAATCAGCGCTGTACCTCTTCCATTACGAACGCTTCAATAATGTCATTTTCCTTGATGTCATTGAATCTTTCTATTGAAAGCCCGCATTCATAACCCTGCTGCACTTCTCTGACATCGTCCTTGAATCGCTTGAGTGAAGCGAGATGTCCCTCGTGTATCACTATACCGTCCCTGACGATCCTGACGTCGCTGTTCCTCATTATCTTTCCGTCCGTCACATAGCAGCCGGCAATCGTTCCGACACCGGAAATCCTGAATGTCTGCCTGACTTCGGCATGTCCCAGCACGACTTCCCTGTATGTCGGCTCAAGCATTCCCTTCATGGCTGCCTGCATATCCTCTATCGCATTGTAGATGACGTTGTACAGACGGATGTCGACACCGGCTCTCTTTGCAGCCTCGGCAACATTTGGCATCGGCCTGACGTTGAAGCCGATGATGATGGCATTTGAGACATCCGCAAATGTCACATCAGACTCCGTAATGCCGCCGACTGCTCCATGTATCACCCTTACCCTCACTTCGTCATTGGACAGCTTCTCTAACGACTGCTTCAGTGCTTCCACGGTTCCCTGCACGTCCGCCTTGACGATCAGGCTGAGTTCCTTCACCTTGCCTTCCTGGATCTGCCTGAACAGGTCGTCAAGCGACACTTTTGCAGCCGCGTGCTGGTGTTCCTGCTGCTGCCTTATCCTGCGCTTTTCCGCAAGCTGCTTTGCAATCTTTTCATCGGTCACCACGTAGAAGGTCTCACCTGCGACAGGCACTTCGGGCAGCCCGAGTATTTCGACCGGTGTTGACGGTCCTGCGCTCTTTATCGCTTTCCCCTTGTCATCGATCATGGCCCTGATCCTGCCGACAGTGGTCCCTGTGATTATGGAATCACCGACGTTCAGTGTGCCCCTCTGCACCAGCAGTGTTGCTACCGGACCCCTGTTCTTGTCGAGCTTCGCTTCGATGACAGTACCTTTTGCCTGTCTCGTCGGATCGGCTTTCAGCTCCAGAATGTCGGCCGTCAGAAGTACCATTTCAAGCAGTTGGTCGATATTTATATGCTTCTTAGCCGAGATCTCGACGCAGATCACATCTCCTCCCCACTCCTCGGGAACGAGTCCGTACTGCGTCAGGTCCTGCTTCACTTTATCCGGGTTCGCACCTGGTTTGTCTATCTTGTTGATTGCTACGATTATCGATACGTTTGCGGCTTTTGCATGGTTTATGGCCTCTACCGTCTGCGGCATCACGCCGTCGTCCGCCGCTACCACGAGTATGGCAATGTCGGTTACCTGGGCACCCCTCGCCCTCATAGCGGTAAAGGCTTCATGGCCCGGCGTGTCGAGGAATGTGATGTTCCTGCCGTTGATCTGCACTGTATAAGCGCCTATATGCTGTGTAATGCCTCCTGCCTCGGTGTCTATCACATGGGTGGACCTTATAGCATCAAGGAGCGAAGTTTTTCCATGGTCGACATGGCCCATCACAACAACTACCGGCGGCCTCGGCTCCAGCTTCTCAGGATCGTCCGGCTCATCGTCGAACAGGATATCCTCTTCACTGAGGACAACCTCTTTCTCAGCCCTGACACCGAACTCCTCCGCTACGATTGCGGCAGTATCGAAATCCACATCCTGGTTGAGGGTGGCCATCACGCCGTATCCCATCAGCTTTTTGATGACCTCTGATGCAGTCTTTTTCAGTGCTTCAGCCAATTCCTTCACCGTTATGCTCTCCGGGATCCTGATCGTGGTGAGCACCGGCTTCGGAGGCATGTTCTTCGCTTCTTCCTTGCCCTTTTTCTGTTTGCCCTGTTTCTTCTTCCTTAAGCCCGCATCATCATAGAAATCGTCGAGCAGGAAGTCTTCGGAAAGGATTTCCGAAACGCCCTTCTTCTCATGCAGGCCAATATTGGCAGGCTTGATCTTCTTGCCGGGTTTGCTCTGGACAAGCCTGGGAGTTTCTTTCCTCTGCTCCCTTTTGGCTCCTTTATCCAGGTCCTTGTTCAGGGATTCGCGCCTGCTTTCGCTTCTCGCCGGAAGTGATTCGTCCTTCTGGACAGCTGCAAAATCAGGCTTCGGGATGTCAAGCTGCTTGCCGGCAGGTTTGAAACCGCCGGTCCTGGCACCCTGGTGCTGCCCTTTATCATGATGCGGCTTTGCAGCCTGCTGCGGTTTTGAAGCATGATGCCTTGCTTCCGGGCGCTGCTGGACTTCTGCCTTCGCTTTCTCAACTGCAGGTGCAGCACTCTTTACAGTCTTTTGAGGTTCGGTCAACGGAACGTCAGCAGGTTTGTCGGCCTGGGCTGCCTTCTCAGCGGGCGCAGCCTTGGTGCCGGCAATAGCTTCTGCGTCTGCCTGCCGCGGTTTCTCATCCGCCTTCGCCTCAGTATCAGCTTCCTTGGTCTTTGTCTCAGGCTGTTTTTCAACCGGTCTGGCTTTTTTCTCTTTGGCGGCATCGGCCGCTTCTGCCGCTGTTTTCCTGTCTTTCGGCAATTCCTTTTCCACTTCGGGTTTTTGGACACGCTCTGCTGCCGCTTCTTTCTTCTCCGGCTGCGTGTCGTCCTTAGGCTCCGGTTTCTGGACATCCCTGCCTGTCTTTCCGGCCGGGCCGGCAGCTGCAGTGTCCTGCTCCTTTTTGGCCATTTCCTGCTTTTTGGCAGCTAACATCGATTCGATATAATCATTCCCGCTTTTCCTTACAAAACCTGAAAGCAGGCCCGAATTGCTGTCATCGGATCTGATGTAGGTGCTCCTGGCACTTTTTGCGCCGTCCCTGCCATAACCGCTCCCGAATTTATCACTGTCATTTTTTGTATTGATCACTATCTCTGTCGTTCTTATAATACGGGGGGCATTCTTCCTGTCTCTCCTAATTTCCGGCCTGGGCTGTGCAGACACTGCAGGGGCGGTTTTCGGTTTATCCGCCTCGCTCTTTTTCTCATCGTGCCTGATCACACCGATATGCCTGTAAAGAGCCTCAAGCTCCTTTTCGTCAAGCAGGCTCATGTGGTTCTTCACGATGATGTTGATTTCCGCAAGCTTTTCCATCAGCCTCTTGCTTGTTGTATTCAGTTCCTTTGCCAGTTCATAGACTCTGACTTTTTCCAAAATTATACACCCCCATATTCTTTACCGTGATTATCGATCATCTCCAAAAGACGCTTCGAAAAGTTTCCGTCAATCACGGCAACAACTGAACGCATGCTTTTGCCGATATATCGGCCAAGCTTCTCCTTCTTTCCGAAAAATCTCATGGCAATGTTCCTGTAACTGCATATATCTTCGAACTTCTTCCTGGTATTTTCGGAAGCGTCCTCCGCTACGATGACCAGGCGCACCTTCCCCTTCCTCACGGTCCTCTCACATGTATCGTCGCCTGAAATCAGCTTGCCTGCTTTTGTTGCCAGGCCCAGGAATGAGTATATCCTGTTGTCCGTCATCCTGTTATCCGTCATTTTGCTTCATCTGCTCCTCAAGTGCGGCATATACGGTATCATCCACCGGCGTCTCGAAAGCCCGTTCCAGTTTTTTCCCCTTGCGAGCGCTCCTGAGGCATTCGACGCTCCTGCAGATATACGCGCCCCTTCCGGATTTCTTGCCTGTGAGGTCTACGCTTATCGTACCTTCCTTGTCCCTTACGATCCGGATAAGCTCTTTTTTGGGCTTCATCTCATGGCATCCTATGCACATGCGCAGCGGTATCCTTTTTTTCTTCAAACGCCTCACTCCTGTTCCGGTTCAATGTCCTGTTCCGGATCGGCTTCATCCGGACCGGCCTCACCGTCGTACGCGGCTTCATCATCGTATTCGCCGAAACCGTCCGCTCCATCAGTTCCGTCGTATCCGGCCTCGTAATCATCTTCGCTTTCTTCGGCGGACTCGTCGTCATAACTGCCGCCAATGCTGAATATCTGCTGTTCGATGGCCGCTCTGTACTGAGACTCGCTCTTTATATCTATCTTCCAGCCGGTCAGTTTGGCTGCAAGCCTCGCGTTCTGGCCTTCTTTCCCTATCGCCAGTGAAAGCTGGAAATCAGGTACTATAACCCGTGCCGTCCTGTTTTCCTCGTCAGCGTCGACCCGTACGACCTTTGCCGGGCTCAGGCTGCTCGAGATATACTCCTCGGGATCGCTGCTCCACTTGATTATGTCGATCTTCTCGCCCCTGAGTTCATCAACGATAGCCTGCACCCTCGTCCCCCTCTGCCCCACACAGGCACCGATGGGATCGACGTTCGGGTCTTTCGAGTACACGGCTATCTTTGTCCTGGAACCGGCTTCGCGGGAAATGCTCTTTATTTCGACAGTCCCGTCATGTATCTCCGGGACCTCCAGTTCAAAAAGCCTTTTGACAAGGCCCGGATGTGTCCTCGACACAAGTATCTGCGGACCCTTTGTGGTCTTTTTGACCTCCACTATATAGACTTTCAGCCTGTCATTGAACCTGTATTCCTCTCCGTTGGTCTGCTCCGACGGCAGCATTATCGCTTCGGCTTTTCCGAGATCTATTATCACGTTCCTCCGCTCGATGCGCTGGACTATCCCGGTGACGATGTCGCCTTCCTTGTTGAAATACTCTTCAAATATCAGGTTGCGTTCAGCTTCCCGTATCCTCTGCATGACGACGTTCTTGGCTGTCTGGGCAGCAATCCGCCCGAACTTTCTCGGCGTCACCTCTACTTCTGCTATGTCATTTTCTTCATACCTGCTGTCCAGCTTCAGTGCATCTTCCAGTGAAATCTCACTGTTTTCGTCCTTCGGCTTTGCCGTGACCTTTTTGAGCGCAAATACTTTCACTTCACCGGTGTCACGATCTATGGATATCCTGACGTCCTGCGAGGTGCCGAAATTCTTTTTGTACGCTGAAACAAGGGCAGCTTCGATTGCCTCGATCAGGACCTCTTTTTCTATTCCTCTTTCTTTTTCAAGTTGATCCAATGCACGAATCAGTTCCGCACTCATATTTTTACCTCCTGTAATACCTCTGTATACCTTCTAGAAACGGATGATCCGTCTGACAAGGGCTGTATCCTTCCGTTCAAAGCCCATTGTGACACCGTCATCTGTCCTTATCTCTATGATATCGCCGTTCAGGCCGAGCAGTTCACCCTCAAATATCTTTTTGCCGTTGAGCGGCTGGTAAAGCCTGACCTCCACAAACTCGCCCCTGAAGCGTTCAAAGTCCCTTTCCTTTTTCAGGGGCCTTTCACCGGGAGATGAAACCTCCAGGATATAGCTCTGTTTTATCGGATCCTCCCGGTCGAGAATGCTGCTCATCTTCTCGCTCACAGCCTGGCAGTCATCGATTGTGACTCCGCCGGGTTTGTCTATGTATATCCTCAGATACCAGTTGGCGCCTTCCTTCAGGTATTCCACGTCCACCAGCTCGAAGGACAGTTCATCAACTACCGGCTTTGCCAGTTCTTCAACGATATCTTCCACTTTTTTTCTTGCCATCGTCCATCTCCGTTCCTTCCGGCCGCACTCACGGCCTGTTGCTAAATACAAAGAGTGGGGTAAGCCCACTCTTTGCCTAAAAAAAGATATACTTGGTCCACGATGTATTATAACACTATAATTTACATTTATCAATCCTTTTATTTCGGTTTGCTTCGGTTTGTGCTGCATCTCAGAAAAAGCTCATCTGGCTGCTTTCAGGAATGCCGTCGAGGCATCCGCTCTGCTGCAGTATCTCGATGACGCTCTTGCTGATTTTCGCCCTGATTTTAAGGTCGTCGACCGAAATGAATTCACCTTGCGCACGGGCCTCCGCAATGGCTTTGGCGGCATTGGCTCCAAGACCGGGCAGCGAATTCAGCGGCGGCCTGATGCCGCTGCCCTGGATGGTGAACCTTACCGCATCGGATTCGTAGAGATCCACAGGCAGGAACTCGATGCCCCTTGCGTACATTTCATTTGCAACTTCAAGTATCGTCAACACGTTCTTGTCCTTTGCCGAAATGGCATTGCCCTGTTTTTCCAGTTCCTCTATCTTTTTTTCCACTTTCCTTTTCCCGCCTGCCATGACTGTGGCATCGAACTCATCAGCTCGCACGGTGAAATATGCGGCATAGAAAGCCAGCGGATGATATACCTTGAACCAGCCGATCCTCATCGCCATGAGCACATAGGCAGCCGCATGGGCCTTGGGGAACATGTACTTTATCTTTTTGCACGACTCTATGTACCATTCAGGAACGCCGTGTGCCTTCATCTCCTCCTCGTATTCCGGCTTGAGGCCTTTCCCCTTCCTGACGTCCTCCATGATCTTGAAGGCGGATTTTGGCGGAAGCCCTTTGTACATCAGGTAAACCATTATGCTGTCCCTGGTGCCTATGACTTCGGATATGGTGCAGACGCCGTCCCTGATCAGGTCCTGGGCGTTGTTCAGCCATACGTCCGTGCCGTGGGAAAGGCCGCTTATCTGCAGCAGGTCTGAAAACGTCCTCGGCCTGGTATCCAGGAGCATCTGCCTTACGAACCTGGTCCCGAACTCCGGAAGTGCAAACGTCCCGACCTCGCAGTTTATATCTTCCGGTCTGATCCCGAGTGGCTCGGTGGACACGAACAACTGCATGACCTTTTCGTCGTTGACCGGTACATCCTTGATATCAACGCCGGTCAGGTCGCACAGCATCCTGAGCATGGTCGGGTCATCATGCCCCAGGATGTCCAGCTTGAGTATGGTGTCGTGCAGCGAATGGAAGTCGAAATGCGTGGTTATCACGTCTGAGGAAGTATCGTCAGCAGGCCTCTGTATTGGCGTGAAATCATAGACATCCCTGTCGGCCGGGATGACTATGATGCCGCCGGGATGCTGTCCAGTGGTCCTCTTTATACCTGTGCATCCCGCCACGAGCCTGTTCACTTCGGCGTTTGTCGCCGCTATCCCCTTTTCCTCAAGATATTTTTTAACAAAGCCGTAAGCCGTCTTGTCTGCGACGGAAGCTATCGTGCCTGCCCTGTAGACGTGGTCCTTCCCGAAAAGGACTTCCGTGTATTTATGGGCCCTGGCCTGATACTCACCGGAAAAGTTCAGGTCGATATCGGGGGCCTTGTCCCCGTCGAACCCAAGGAAGGTCTCGAACGGTATGTCATGCCCGTCGCCTTTCATCATCGCACCGCATTCAGGGCAGCTTTTCGCCGGCAGGTCGAATCCCGAACCGACCGAACCGTCCGTTATGAATTCCGAATGCTTGCATTTGCGGCAGATATAGTGGGGCGGCAGAGGATTTACCTCCGTTATCCCCGTCATCGTCGCGACCAGAGATGAGCCTACCGATCCTCTCGAACCTACAATATATCCGTCGTCATTGGATTTTTTTACCAGCTTCTGCGCTATCAGATACATAACGGCGAACCCGTTCTTGATGATCGAGTTCAGTTCCTTCTCAAGCCTCTTTTCCACTATTTCGGGGAGAGGGTCTCCGTATACGTCATGCGCCCGGGCGTAGGTAAGCTTTTCTATCTCCTGCTCGGCGCCTTCGATCTTCGGCGGATATGTCCCCGGCGGTATCGGCGCCACTTCCTCCACCATGTCAGCTATCAGGTTAGTATTCGTCACGACGACTTCAAACGCTTTTTCTGCGCCAAGGTAGGAGAATTCCTCCAGCATCTCATCCGTAGTCCTGAAATACAGCGGCGCCTGTTTCTCCGCATCTGCATAGCCCTGGCCATGCATCAGTATACGCCTGAAGACCTCCTCCTGCGGATCCATGAAATGGACGTCGCATGTGGCAACGACAGGCTTGTTCAGTTTTTCTCCGATCCGTACTATCTTCCTGTTCAGTTCCTTCAGCTTCTCATGGTCCTGTACTTTCCCGTTTTCAACGAGAAATTCATTGTTTCCAAGCGGCTGTATCTCAAGGTAATCATAGAAACCTGCGATCCTCTCCGCTTCATGGTCGCCTGCGCCGTCGACGAGAGCCCGGTACAGTTCCCCTGCTTCGCATGCGCTGCCAAGTATGAGGCCTTCCCTGTATTTCATCAGGACGCTCCTGGGCACCCTGGGCCTCTTGTAAAAATAGTTCAGGTGCGATTCAGAAATGATCCTGTAAAGGTTTTTGAGCCCTGTCCTGTCCCTGACAAGCAGTATCGCATGGTATGACGGCAGGTTCCTGAAATCGGTCTCCCCGGACAAAACCCTGTCGATGTCGCATACCGTGGCTGCTCCCTTTCCCGATACGATTTCAATGCATTTCATGAATATCTCCGCGGCTGCCTGCGCATCGTCCACAGCCCTGTGATGGTTTTTCAGCGTCACGCCCAGGTGTTTTGCCACGATGTCCAGCTTGTGCCTGTTGAGTTCAGGGAACAGTTTCCTGCTGAGCTGCAGTGTGTCCACTATCACATTTCCGAACTCTCTGCCGCACTGCCTGGCATAGTATCTTATGAAACCAGTATCGAATGATGCATTATGAGCCACCAGCGGCAGTCCGCCGGCGAAATCCAGGAAGTCCCCGACAGCCTGGCTGATCCCGGGAGCTCCGGCCACCATTGCATCAGTAATACCTGTAAGCTTTGTGATATGTTCAGGTATCGGCATTCCCGGATCGACAAACGTGCTGAAATGGTCGACGATCTTTCCGTTTTCGATCTTTACGGCGCCTATCTCGGTTATCCCGTCCACGGAAGGATTCAGCCCGGTGGTCTCTATATCGAACACCACAAAGCCGCCATTCAGCGGATGTTCCTTATCTGAGCCGTCACCGGCAGTCACGACTGGTACTTCGTCATTGACAAGATAACATTCCACTCCGTATATGATTTTCACATTATGTTTTTTTCCGGCACTGTAAGCCTCGGGGTATGCCTGGACGACACCGTGGTCTGTGACCGCGATGGCCCTGTGGCCCCATTGCGCCGCCCTTTCCACCAGTCTGGCCACCGGTGTGACAGCATCCATCGCGCTCATCTGTGTATGCAGGTGGAGTTCGACCCTTTTGGTCTCTGCATTGTCAGTCCTTACATCCTTCTTTATTGCCAATATATCCGAAGCCAGCACGGTCAGATCTTTCGAGAACTTGTCAAACTGGGCATCTCCCCTGACTTTAAGACAGACACCCTGCTTTATGTGCTCTTCTATGACATCACGGTCATCTTTCTGAACAAACAGTTTTACAGTTATGGAACTCGTATAGTCTGTTATGTCGAATGTGCACAGGTACTGGTTTCCTCGCACCTCTCTGAACTCAACTTTCAATACGTCGCCGCAAATGGCCACTTTGCCTGAATCCGGTGTCACCTCGCACATCTTCATCAGGCTGTCGCTGAAGTTTTTGCCTGTGATTATATCTGTCACATCGGAGTCATCCGTGGTTGCCTTCCTTTTTCTTCTTTGCCTGGATGTCTGCGCTTCTTCTTCGGCTGTCAGCAGGCCCCTGATGCGCGCCTGTTCGTTTTCCTTGAACTCATTGTATTTTTCCTTGAACTCCTCGTCCAGCCTGCGGTCATGAAAATCCACAACGACCTTCTGCCCGAAGGATTTTGCGACCATTTCCTCGATTATCCTGTCACAGCCATGCGATTTCAATATGTCCCGGCCCTGTGTCGCCAGCATTATCTCGAGGCGGTCGCCCTCCAGCTTCCATGTGCATCCGTCAAGTATGCCCCTGCTCAGCGCGACCCTGGAGTTGACCGTGTAAAGTATGCTTTCCCGGTATTCATCCAGTATCTCAGAAAGCGGGCTTTCAGTCCGGAAGCGCAAATGTATCTCCACATCCAGCGAAAAAGCTTCCGACAGAGCGGTCTCCACCTCTTCCATTACCCGGGCAGGTATGAGCCTGTCTGCAGAAGCTTTCACTACCAGTTTTCCAGTTTTTTTATATATTCCAATGTTCTCGATCTTTACTTCACTGAAAAACTCCGATACAACACCATCTAATCCCAGATCATTCAAAACTTCATTCAATCTTTTGTTTATTGCAGTCTCCGACATCTGCCAGATCCCCCATCTTCTCTATCTCTTCCAGGAGTTCATCCACGATGCGCTCCTGGGGTATCTTTCTGATTATCCTGCCTTTCCTGAACAGCAGTGCTTCCCCGACGCCGCCTGCAATACCTATGTCGGCTTCGCGGGCTTCACCGGGGCCGTTCACAGCGCAGCCCATTACTGCCACTTTGATCGGTTTGCTGCAACCGGCAAGTCTTCTCTCGACTTCATTCGCAATCTTTATCAGGTCGATCCTTGTACGCCCGCATGTAGGGCATGATATGAGTTCAGCTCCTCCCCTGCGCAGTTCCAGGGCCTTCAGGATCTCTATCCCTGCTCTAACCTCCTCGGTCGGATCGCCTGTCAAAGAAACTCTCAGCGTATCCCCAATACCTTCCGCCAGAAGGCATCCAAGACCCACAGCCGACTTCACCATACCCGAGAAGACCGTGCCCGCCTCGGTCACGCCGATGTGCAGCGGGTAACAGGTCTTTTCCGACATAAGCCTGTATGACTCTATCGTCACCGGTACATTCGATGCCTTCAGTGAGACAACTATGTCGCTGAATCCCAGTTCCTCGAGCATCCTTACATGCCCCATCGCGCTTTCCACCATTGCTTCAGGGGTGACTCCGCCGTATTTCGCCAGTATCTGCTTCTCAAGAGATCCCGAATTCACGCCTATCCTTATGGGGATGCCCCTTACCCTGGCTGCTTCCACGACTTTCCTCACCCTGTCGCCTCCGCCGATGTTGCCCGGATTGATCCTGATTTTGTCAGCGCCGTTTTCGATGCTGGCCAGTGCGAGCCTGTAGTCGAAATGGATATCGGCGACAAGCGGTATCCGGATCGATTTTTTGATCCTCTTCAGCGCATCCGCGGCTTCGCTGTCAGGCACGGCGACCCTGACTATATCGCAGCCCGCCTCCTCCAGCCTCTTTATCTGTTCGATGGTGGAGGTGACATCCCTGGTATCGGTGTTGGTCATCGACTGTACCGCTACAGGCGCATCACCGCCTATATAAATATCCCCTATACGGATCTTCCTGGTCTGTTTCCTTATTATTTCATCCATCCTCCAGTCCGGGCCTCCCGCGTCAAATGATTCCCGGTCAGCCTGACACAAGTCTCAGGATATCATTGTATGCGATATATATCCCGAGCAGTATGATTATGATAAATCCAGCCAGTGATATTATGGATTCCTTTTCGGGACTCAGGGGCTTTCCCCTGACAGCCTCTATCCCTATCAGCAGGAGCCTGCCTCCGTCAAGCGCAGGGAAAGGCAGAAGGTTCGTGGCTCCGATCGCCACGCTCAGCAAACCGGTGATATACATCAGATATATGATCATCTGGCCAACGTTCGGAGCCTGGCTTACGGTATTGGTGATGGTGCTCACCATGCCGATGGGCCCCATCATGTCCGAAACATTGGCTTTCCCGGTTATAAGCCATTCAGGGCTGTAGAAAACGCTCCTTACTATCGAATAGGTAAAAACGCCCGACTGGACGAATGCATCCAGTACGTCACCCCTGACATAATCAAACTCCAGTCCGACCTCGTACCATTCCCCGGTCTTTACCTCGATCGGCGTCAGGGTAGTGCTGATTTCGTTACCGTTCCTCATGACCGTTATCTCCAGCTCCCTGATGCCGTTTTTCGTTATCAGCCCGATAAGTTCTTCATAGGAGTCCACTTCGACTCCGTTCACGGCAACTATCTTGTCTCCCGCAAGCAGGCCTGCCTTCTCCGCGGGAGAGCCGCTGTTGACTTCTTTCAATACATTGGATCCGTCCGGATTTGTCAGGTCCAGCAAAACACCTATCATCGGGGTGGAAGTTTCGGGATGGTATATGGGCTTCAGTTCTCCCCTGAGCAGTTTCCCGTTCCTTTTGTACTCAACCGTCACCGGCTCGCCTTTCGTAACATACAGGAACTGTATTACATCCATCGGGACATATGTCCTCTTGCCACCGTACGATACTATCCTGTCTCCTTCCTGCAGGCCTGCAGCAGCTGCAGGTGAATTTTCCGCTATCCGGCCTACTTTCGTGGTCTGGTATCCCTGGACGGTAAAATATACCGTCAGCAGGACAGCGGCCAGCAGGAGGTTCGCCAGCGGTCCTGCCAACATGGTAAATGCCCTGGCATATTTCGGTTTGTTCTGAAAAGCGCTCTCGCTGTCGGAAGCATCATCGTCCCCTTCCAGCTTTACGTACGCCAGTATTGGGAACAGCCTTAAGGAATATGTGGTGCCTCCCCGCGTTATACTGAACAGCTTCGGTCCGACAAAAAGCGAAAACTCCAGCACTCCGATCCCCATCATCCTTGCGGCAAGGAAATGCCCGAGTTCGTGCACTATGACGATTATGTTGAAAGCCAGTATAGCCAGTATCAGATACATACTGTTTCACCAACCAATCTTTTCGCCCACCTGTCTGCTTCTATTATATCATCAAGCCCAGGCGATGTATTCACTTCATGTTTCATCATCGTCTCTTCAATGAGCCTTGGTATATCACAGAACCCGATCCTGCCCTCCAGGAAAAGCCTTACTGCAGCTTCATTGGCACCATTCAGCACAGCCGGCATCGTTCCTCCGGCCTCAAGCGCGTCATAGGCCAGCCTCAGGCATCTGAACGTTTCAGTATCGGGATCTTCGAAGGTCAAAGGGCCGCATTTTGTCATGTCCAGTTTCGGAAAATCGTTGGAACATCTCTCTGGCCATGTAAGGGCAAGCTGGATCGGTATCCTCATGTCCGGCTTCCCAAGCTGTGCCATAACGGAGCCGTCCCTGAACTCCACCATTGAGTGTATTATGCTCTGCGGGTGTATCAGCACCCTGATCCTGTCCGGGGTGAATCCGAACAGCCACCGTGCTTCAA
>JAKOPX010000133.1 GCA_029778665.1 Bacillota bacterium
CCGTTCAGAACGGTGATCCCGATGGCCTCAAACGTATCTATGATCTCCTGGTCCAGGTAGGCCCCGCCGCAAATGATTAGCTCAAGTTTTCCTCCGAACGCGTCGAGGACGCTTTTGAACAGTTTTCTCCTCAGATCGATCCCGAGTTTGCGCAGGAAATTGCTTAACTTTATCATCCTGCGCAGCAGTTGTGCACGGCCGCTCTTTTCCGCCGCCTGCCACATTTTCTTGTACAGCGTTTCAACGAACAGCGGCACCAGCACCAGGTGTGACGGCTGCTGCTCCTTTATCTCATCCGCTATATATTTGAGGCCGCTGGAAATGTAGACCTCACTGCCCTGCGCATAGTGGCCCGTGAAGTTCACGGTGGATCCGAATGTGTGGTGCGGGGGCAGCACATTCATCGTTTTCCTGGTGATCGAAAACAGGTACATCCCCTGCGTCATGTCGGAAACGATGTTTTTCTGTGACAGCATGACTCCCTTGCCCTTGCCCGTCGTACCTGACGTGAACACGATGGTGGCAAGCCGTTCCCGGTCGATCTTATATTCATAGTAGGAGTTATCGCCGCTGTTGAAACGCTCCCTGCCCCTTGCCACGACATCTGAAAGCCTGACGGCTTCTACGATGCCAGGTTCACCCATGCAAATCAGCGTTTTGATGCCGGGTATCCGGTCCCTGATCTCCCGGATCTTGTCCTCAACATCCGGGCTGTAGATGATGTACTCACAATCGGCAAAATTTAAGATGCCTGCGATCTCATCAGGCGGAAGTTCCTTGTCGATCGGCACCACGACAGCACCGATGGCCATCAGGCAAAAATAGGAGCTGACCCAGTTATATGAACTCTCTCCGATGAGAGCAACGTGCCTGTCTCTCAACCCCATGCTTATCAGTTCGGTCCCCATATGACGTATGTAATCCCTTGTTTCAGCATATGTTACTCTCACAGTGTCTTTATCTTTCGGCGAAAGTTTGTATGAAAACGCCGTCCTGTCCGGGAACCTGTCTGCCACGTTCTCGACCATTATCCTGAAATCTTCGAAAAC
>JAKOPX010000134.1 GCA_029778665.1 Bacillota bacterium
TTGTGCTTGTCAGGATATGTGGCAAGAAAAGCATTGGCCTCCTCGATGGTGGTGATGCCCGCCAGTCGCATGTCGACGACGAGCCGGTGCTGCAGGGTACCCCAGAGGCGTTCCACCCGCCCTTTCGCCTGTGCTGAAGAGGCCTTCAGCGGCTGGGTGTTTTAGGATATCCAGGGCTTTCCCGAACTGTGTGAGAGCGACAGTGTAGCCCTTAAGTTCCTCTTTGGCGGAAAGCTTCCCTGATTTGGGAGAGAAAAAGATCGTATGGGCATCGGAGTATAAAATCCCCGGGACGCCGTATTTTCGTATCATGCGGTCCAGGACGTGGAAATAGCTAAAAGAGGCATTCCGTCGGTTTTAGCCACAGGGCGAGGATCTTTTCCGTTGCGTCGTCGATGGCGCCGTGCAGGGAGAGCATGGAGCCGTTGCAGAGCCAGTCGAAGGGAGAGGCGTCGATCTGGACTATCTTTTCAAACTGCTTCTTCTGCTCCCTGCGGCGGTGCTTCTTAGGTCCCTTGTGGGTGAAAGGGTTTTTGATCCCCCGTTCTTTAAGAATCCGTGTGATCGTCTTTGCCGAAAGGTGAAAGCCCTTTTCCTTAAAGAAGCAATTCCGACATATGGCTTGAGCTTGCTCCTTTCCACTGAGTCTGTGCCTGTTGGGCGACAAAGTCCCGAATATGTTCCGCCACGTAGTTTGACGGCTTGCCGCCCGTATTGCCGTGTATCAGTGACTCAACTCCCACTTCCCTGAAACCGGGACTTGGCCCGCTGTGTCTGCCGAACAGAGAGGTCCAGATATGATGCCGCCTCCCGGTTTGATCTCCTTCCCTCACAGAGACGTTCCAAAACAACCAGCTTCCGCGCTTGTTTTAAAGACATTTTGAGGTCACCCGCATTCTTTTTCATGTTCAGTATTATGACTCATAGGGATGACATTTTCGCTGTCCCCTTAAAGGGTGACATTATCGCTGTACGGTCACATGAGGCAACTCGGGGACTGTCAATAACCAATGATTCTTTCACCCCCCACGTAGTGTAATTAACCAGTGAAAATTTCACCCCCCTTCAGGAGGGTTATCCAGCTTTGGATTCTTTTAAAAGATAGGCATGAAGCAATTCCAGAACAACTCTGGGAATCTCTCCAGTCCGAACCGGTCCTTGCGGGTTATTTGTTAGATCGTCCAGACATCGTACAGGATAGAAAGCACCGTTAATCAAGGCACGCAAACCATACTTTTCACTGAGCAGCAGCGTGACCTTTGTCCCGGCAAGAAATGCATCCTGTTCGATCAGGAAAGTTTTGTTCGAAATGGAGACGGTGGAACCCCTGGATAGACTCCTGGTCAATTCCACGGATAGTAGTCGATCCAGATCACAGGATGAAGGGACAGGCACAAATGCCGAGAAGGACTCTTTGGGTTCGGCCCCGAACGTCCTGTTGAACCGTGAGAGATATTCCGGTAGAAAGGAATTCGCCTCTTTGCATGTCGAGATCCCTGCCATGCGAAGTTCAACGGGCAAACGGCTCTGAAGAGTATTCCAGAGGCGTTCGACCCTTCCTTTAGCTTGGGGCGAATGTGCAGGGAACATATCAATTCCGAGTCGATCAACGATTCTTCCGAACTGAGTTGTCTTTTTGTTGATCCCGGCCAGCTGTTTCTCTATAGATAGGTCATCCTCCTTTTTGGAGTTTATAAAAAATACGCTGTGGCGGTCAGGATAAAGGGCCTTGGGAATGCCAAAATTGGTGAGGGTTTGTCTCAATACTTCCAGATAACCGAGGAGACACTCGTTTTTGCAAATATAGGCTCCTGTGACCTTCCCTGTTGCATCATCTATAAATCCATGGAGAGAGAACTTCTCTTCGCCTCCGAACCATGCAAAGGGAGTCGCATTGGCCTGAAAGAAGCATACCCTCGGCAGGACGTCGCTTTCTGGTCTTATGAACTTTTCGTTTCTTCCGTCTGGATTTCGGACTTTTGATGCCATTAGCTTTCAGGAGACGATGCAGGGACGTATAGGCAATCTCTATGCCAAAGCGAGTAGAAAGGATCTCTTGAAAATGGGTGAAGTTACAATCGGAAAACTCCCGAGTGTAGATCTCGACAATCTCCTGAGCCGGACTATCCTGGAGTTTCTTCGGTGAAGATCGGTTAGCGTTTCCGTGAATAGTGGCCGATGCGCCCCGCAGAGTGAACTCCTTTTTCAGCTGCTTGATTCTCCGAGGGCTCAGAGTAAGGCGGTCGGCCGCCTGACGAACGGTGCACTTTCCTTCTACCGCGTTCTGGATAACGTAAAGACGAATGATTTCATTCTGTGTCATGCAGTATCTCATCCCCTTATTGTAACCAGTCTCTTTTTACCAGGGGGGTGAAAGATTCACTGGTTAGTTATAGGGGTGAAATTATCATTAGTTAACAACAGAAAACGACGGTAAACCTTGACAGCGAAATTGTCCAGTCCCTGCTGCAGGGCGACCTGACCTGCCTTCAATCGGTGGTCAAGGATCTCAACGAACATGCCCTCGAAGCGAAGGGCAAAACAGGAATAGAAGAAAAAGGCCTCAGCGAAACAGCCAGTCAACATGGCTCAACCCGAGGCCGTAGCGATGAATATGTAACCGTGTCCGAATTTGTGGCAGTTGATCGCGTAAAATATTTGTAGGAGATTTTCAGAGGGAAAAAATAAAGGGACCGCTCCTTTTGGTAGAATCTTTGTAACACACAAAAACTCATAAAGGAGGGTCCCAACTTGAACAA
>JAKOPX010000135.1 GCA_029778665.1 Bacillota bacterium
ATCATTCCTCCATTCATATTATGTCAATGTGAAATTGTATGCTCACAGGAGGAGGGGTCATATGTCGAACAGTGAATTCACCGGCAGACGCCACGACTGCACCTTGCTCTTTTTCATACTGGTATTTCTGCTGTTGTTCTATGATAACAGCGCCGTCGGTATCCTGAAGCGCGGAGAATTTGGTGTTAACACCTGCAGCAGGGATGATTCACTGCTGTTCTTTATACTTGTGTTCCTGAAACTTTTCTATTGCTGAGATCACCGGGCTCCAGGGCTGCCGGAGCAATGCAGAGGGACAGTTCTGCTTCTGCACTATCATCAGGGGCATCCACTGCCCCTTTACTGCAACTTGCCCCAGGTTATGGACTCATTCCGCATGCCTGATAACTGCGGCCTGTTATCTGCCTGCTTTCCTGAAAGCAAAAATGTAACACATCAACAGCAACACTCATAAAATATACTGCTATCTGAAATGCCCGGAGGCGGACCCATGGCTGTTTTCGATAATCTTTCCGGAAAACTCAGAACAATGTTTTATGAGGGACTCGATGAAGTCTTAATTTTTGCGATCATCTTCATTTTCGTAATACTGTCCGGAAACGGATCTGACTGTGAAAGCAAAATGGGATTCGTACCGCTGATCATCATAGCCGTATTTCTGCTGCTGTTCGCAGGTGTCTGCAGAACAGACGAAACTGCGGCATAGTCAGCATTGCACCGGCATATCAATTCATAAGGGAAAATCGCTTAAAATGACCGTTACGGAAATGATCGGTCCTGTAAAAAAACATACAAACTATGGAGGTTAATAGTTATGGCAAATGGTTTCAGTAAAAAAATGGCCGAACTTCTCGAAAAAATGGACGACAAGGTACTTGCAGCAAAAATCAACGCTGCTATCGACATGTTGAAAAACGAAAATTATGACGAACTGGCAAAGAAGCTCAGAAAAGTAGATAAAAACGAGATGATGGAAAAGCTCAACGAGATAGATGATGAAAAGCTAAAGGATCTGAAACTGGACAAATCTGAACTGAAGCAGAAATTAAACAGCATCGACCTTGACGCAGTCCAGAAAATGCTGGGCGAAAACGGTCCTGAAATAATCAGCAAAATTAAAGACATTATCAAATAATTACTGAAATATATTATTATTGCCTGGATTTGGAGGAAGTAGCCATGAACGACGACCTCAGCAGAAAAGTTCAGCAAATAGCGCAGTTGCTCGGCCGCGACAGCGTTCCGGACAACGTTAAGGAACTAATCTCCCTGCTCGCCGGGAGCGGGGACAGTTCTTCAAAAGCTGACGCTTCCGCCGCTACCACGCAACCTGCTGCTCCAGGTCAAAGCAATCCGGAGGAAATTCAGGAAAGCATCCCGGTACAGGCAACGGCCGCTCAAACAGCAACCGCCAAGGCAACAGCTTCACAGGATGCCCCCGAGAATCCTTCATCTATAAACCAGGATGTGATCAACTCCGCAAGAAACGCACTTAACAGGCTGAACACTGCAAACGATCCGCGGATAAACCTCCTGAATGCAATAAAGCCATTCATGAACAGCAGAAGGCAAAAGAAAATAAGCAGTTGCATCCAATTGCTGCAAATAGCAAGTCTCAGCAGACTGCTGAATGAACAGGAAAAACAGACGAGGTGAACCAGATGCCTTATAAAAGGCCAATAAGGAATCCCAAGAAATACATGCCGCAATCCGGCAGTCCAGGTCCATCATACTCTTTCAGCAATATCGGGTCATATTCCCATGATGACTCGGATTTTTTCGGCATACCGCTGCCCAATGAAAGGGAAGTCCAAAATATCGAATCGGCAAAAAGCAAAAGAGGTTTCCCGCTGGCCAAGGTTGTAAACTACATACGCAGACACATAACCATCGAAGAAATAATTCTGATCGGTCTTATCGTTTTGCTGCTTGATGAATCATTTGATGATGATCTCCTGCTGATTATACTGATCTACATACTTCTTTTCTGAATAAATTCCCGCCTGATACAAAAACTAAAAAAGCTAAAAGATAACTATATACTACAGACGAAAAGAGGGATGGCGTTGCGTAAAAAAACAGCGTTGCTTGTTTTTGCCACGATCCTGATCGTTCTTACATTATGCAATCAGACATATATCACCAGGCTGCTCGACAAAAGCATCGCCGCACTTTCAGGGCTCGGATCGTCCGGACAGGAGGTCAGGAACATCCAGCAGAGGCTTAAAGAATGGGGATATTATTACGGCGAAGTCGACGGCATATATGGATATCAGACTTACAACGCAGTGAGAAACTTCCAGGCAAAGCACGGGCTGACGGTCGACGGAATAGCCGGTCCGGAGACGTTGAAAGCGATCGGCCTGCCGACAGGCCAGACTTCAGGAGGCGGTTCATCCGGTGATTCAAGGGACCTTAACCTTCTTGCCAGGCTGATCCATGGCGAAGCCCGCGGCGAACCATACATCGGGCAGGTCGCAGTAGGCGCAGTCGTGCTCAACAGGGTCAAAGACCCAAGATTCCCGAATACCATCGCAGGCGTAATATATCAGCCTGGAGCTTTTGATGTGGTTTCCGACGGACAGATCAACCTGGAACCAAATGAAACTGCCATCAAAGCTGCAAGAGATGCCATGAACGGCTGGGATCCGACATACGGCTGCGTGTATTACTACAACCCGTCAACAGCCACGAGTTCATGGATCTGGTCAAGGCGTATTGTCCTCAAAATCGGCAAACACAACTTTGCAATTTAGGGGACAGTTCTCCGGATTGGGGACAGTTCTTCTCAAATGTGAGGTAACTTTAGCCGGGAACGTTTTATATGGGACGATTCTTCAGATTTGCCAGTTAGCCAGCCAGTCTGATACATTTGCTCAACAGTCCTGCATGAAAACGTTGCCACCTGTTACTGTTTAACCGACAGCAAAAAGCAGCGCGAATAAAAAATTTGAGAACTGTCCCCAACTAAGAGAACTGTCCCTTAATGATTTAATTGAAATTGTTCTTGAAAAATTTCACCAGGTATAGCGCCAGGGTTGTGAAAAAAGCAGTAGCAAAGACCCAGCCAACCGCATACTTGATTGTCTGGTTACCTATCATGAAGATGATAAAGAAACCGCCGGCAAATATTACATCGAATATCAGAAGACCAAGCGCAATGCTCCAGAAACGGTGGTCAGCCACTTGCTTGCCGAGCCGGAAAGGCCGGTTGACGGTTACCAGTGATGCTATATACCACATATACGTGTAGACTGAAAAAAATAAAAGGCTCGCGAAGATCACCCCAACCGTCACTATATCGATGAAAACGGCTGCTACCATCAGTTCAGGGCTGGTTTTAAGAGCAACCCTGGTCATAACGATACCGGGCACGGTCGAGACGATCAGGAACACTAACAGGAGAAACGCCAGCAGGACGACCCTGAGAGTCATATGGAAGAATCTCAGGAAATATTTCCTTATACCTTCACGATACAATCCCTTTTTCCTCGGCCCGTCATCCAGTCCATCGATTGCCGCAAGCAAATAGCCGGGCAATAGCAGGCCTGCTGATATTGAAACAAGTATCGCTATCACAGCCACCGTTGCCAATACCAGGGGGAGATTCTGCAGATCGAGCAGCAGATGCAGGATCGCCAAAATACTGTCAAGAATATCGCCGCCGGTCATATTGACTATTCCGACTATCATTGTCATAACGGGCACAAATCTGTTAAAAAGTTCGGCAATAAAAATGACGACTCCCAGTGTTATTACCAGCGACGGATACTTTTTTACAGCATTTACTATATCTTTTGCCATGCTTTAACGTTTCCTTCTTTCCGGATTGTATTTGTCACATTTACCTATAATTATATGTAAACCTCTTTAATTGCACAACCAGTCAGACCCGCGCGTCGGCGATGCAACTCATATACCATCCCGGTCACTGAACGCTGGTCCGGTTTCCAAGCTCCGGTCAAATTACTGAATGCCCTTCATGCTTAGGCTTATCCTCTTTCTTTCGACGTCTACGGACAATACCCTTACCTTAACGATGTCACCAACAGAAACCACATCCATCGGGTTCCTTACATATTTGTCAGACAGTTCTGAAATATGCACAAGTCCGTCCTGGTGCACGCCTATATCCACAAACGCGCCAAAATCTGCAACGTTCCTGACAGTTCCCGTCAAAGTCATGCCCGGTTTGAGGTCCTCGATGGAAAGCACATCCGTGAGCAGAATCGGCTGCGGCAGTTCGTCCCTCGGGTCACGGCCCGGCTTCAGCAACTCGCTGATAATGTCCCTCAGCGTTGGAACGCCGACATTTATCTCAGCAGCGACCTTCTCGATCCCTCTTCTCTCCACTTCTTTTTCAAGGCCGTCCAGTTTCCTGTCCTTCACATCCTCAAGCGTATAACCGGTCAGTTCCAGCAGTCTGACGGCAGCATCATAGGATTCCGGATGGACAGAGGTGTTGTCGAGTATGTTTTCCCCGTCCGGGATCCTGAGGAATCCTGCACATTGCTCAAAAGTTTTGTATCCCAGCTTTTTGACTTTTTTCAGTTCCGTCCTGTTCCTGAAACGTCCGGCTTTTTCCCGGTATTCGACAATGTTTTTTGCCACGGCGGCATTTATGCCGGATACATAGGACAGCAAAGAAGGCGATGCAGTGTTAAGATCGACACCTACGCTGTTGACGCAGTCCTCCACCACACCCCTGAGGGTATCACTGAGCCTGTTCTGATTCATGTCATGCTGGTATTGCCCTACGCCGATAGCCTTGGGGTCAATTTTGACAAGCTCGGCCAACGGATCCTGCAAACGCCTTGCTATCGAAACCGCGCTCCTGAGCGAAACATCGAAATCGGGGAATTCCTCGGCCCCGAGTTTTGAAGCGGAATAGACGGACGCGCCGGCTTCACTGACGACCATGTAATAAACCTTCCTGTCAAGCTTTTTCAGGGCGTTTGCCACAAATATCTCCGATTCTCTCGATGCCGTTCCGTTGCCGATAGAAACTATATCTACGCTGTATTTCTCAATCAGGTGCAGCAAAACTTTCTCCGCCTCTTCCACCCTGTTCTGCGGAGGCGTGGGATAAATCACGTCTGTCGCCAGCACCTTACCCGTGTCATCGACGACGGCCAGCTTACACCCCGTTCTGTAGGCAGGGTCCAGGCCGAGTACCACCCTCCCCCTGACCGGAGGCTGCATAAGGAGGTTCCTGAGGTTCTCGGCAAACACCTTTATCGCCTGCTCGCCGGCCAGTTCCGTCAGTTCATTCCTTACTTCATTCTCAACGGAAGGCGCGATCAGACGTTTGAAGGAATCTTCAACAGCTTTCTCAACATATTCCGATGTGACCGATCTTTTTTTCTTAACGGTCTTCGACAGCAGGTATTCGATTATGAGATCCTCCGGCACTTCGATCTTAACCTGGAGGAAACCTTCCCTCTCTCCCCTGTTTATTGCAAGCACCCTGTGTTTTGCTATCCTGGAAACGGGTTCCCTGAAATCATAGTACATCCTGTAAACCGAATCCTCTTCCTTCGCAGCCCTGGATACAAGCACTCCGTGTCTGAAGAACAGTTTCCTGACGCTCTTTCTGATTTCCGCATCATCGGAAATGTTCTCGGCAATTATGTCCATGGCGCCTGCAAGAGCCTCATCCGCGCTGTTGACGCCTTTTTCCGGATCAACGAAACGCTGGGCCGTTTCGTATATATCTCCGGAAAACATGTCCTGCCTGAAAATGATCTCTGCAAGCGGCTCAAGGCCCTTCTCACGCGCAATGGATGCACGCGTCCTTCTTTTGGGCCTGAACGGCCTGTATATATCCTCAACTTCCTGCATGGTCACGCAGGCGTCAAGAGCAGATGAAATCTCCTCTGACAGCTTGCCCTGCTCCTCGATGAGCCTTCTGACTTCCTCTTTCCTGCTCTCAAGGTTCCTCAGGTACACCAGCCTGTCGTACAGTTCCCGCAGTACCTGGTCGTTCAGTTCACCCGTCTGCTCTTTCCTGTACCTTGCAATGAACGGGATCGTACAGCCCTCGTCTATCAGCCTGATGGTGTTCTGGACCTGGTAAGGCTTCAGACCAAACTCCCGTACCAGTTGAGCAACAATATCAGCCATGCCTATTCTCCTTTGGTTAGTTGATCCGGTTTATTATTTTATATATGGTTAATGTCAAATTATCTATTCTTTATTATAGCTGTATAATCCAAATCGGTTTTGCCATGAGACCTTATTCGCTTTATACCACGCCGGTTCCGGTATTCATGTAAATTTCCGACCTGTTGCCCATTGTCCTGTCAAACCGCTGCGATGCCGGCAAAGCTTCAGATATAGCAAAAGCCAATACCGCTCCAACACATAATTTCCTGTTATAACAGTTCACATCAGCCCTGCAGCGATACTCACCGGCAAACGCCTGTGCACAATAAACCAGGCCTGATCGGTTGCCCGGCACTTCAGAGGACCTGTCCCAGTGCAAACAGTGACTCAAAAATAAAGTCCGGCTTTATTTGCGAGCGTTCCACGTCTTTGAGGGACGTTTCTCCGGTAAGCACCAGTATGCTGGTGATCCCATTGTTTACGCCGATGGCTATGTCGGTGTAAAGCCTGTCCCCTACAAATGCGATCTCCTCATCGCCCCTGCCTGTTATCAGCTTGATCATGTCGACGGTCTCCCTGTACGGCTTTCCAAGATAACGCGGTTCCACTCCGGTCGAAGCTGCTATCATTGCGCACATCGCACCGCAGTCAGGGATAAATCCGTCCTCCGTCGGGCAGTTCAGGTCCGGGTGGGTCGCGATGAAGAGAGCACCTTTCCTTATAAAAGTGCATGCCCGCTCGATTTTATCATATGTCAGAGAAGTATCGAAGCCCAGCACGACAATATCCGGGGCGTCATCGGTCAGTTTCACGCCGCCGCGCGCAAAACTCTCCTTCAGCAGGTCCGTCCCTACGAGATACACGCCCGCATCCCTGTAATTTTCCATGATAAACCTGATGGTCACGTCGCCGGAAGTGATGATGGACTTTTCATCCACAAAGCAACCCATCGATTCCAGTTTCTTTTTATAGAACGACGCCGTCCGCGATGAGTTGTTTGTGAAAAACAGGAACTCGCTGCCCCTTGACCTGACTCTTTCAAGAAAATCCAGGGAACCTTCTATCAGCCTGTTTCCCAGGTAGAATGTGCCATCCATGTCCAGCACAAAGAGCTTTTTGCGTTTTAGAACGTTAAGTTTATCTCTCATATGTCCTCCCGGCTGTTCCAGCAATTCCGTCAGTTTTGGACGTCAACCATACAATTTAGCGGCAATGGTCCGGGTAAACTCCTCCAGCCTGCCTTTCTGCGAACAATACCTCAAAACCGTGTACTTGTCCCTCATATACATAGCATTCATCATGCTCTCTACAAACAATTCCCTGCTTATCCCGAGATCCGCCGGATTCGTAAATGCCCCGATCTTTTCAAGCAGGCTTCTCACAAAGTCTGCTTTGGGATAAACGATACCCTCAGGCAATATTTCCGATGCAAGCTCATACAGCATTGCCGTAACAACAGTTGCGGCGCCGACTGAATTGCCGTGGAGAGGGTGCTCTCTGCCTTCCTCGACAGCTTTGACCTCCCAGTAATGGGCAAGTTGATGCTCTGTGCCGGAAGCAGGCCGGGATACTCCTGCAAGACCGATGGACAGGCCTGTAAGGATCAACGCATCAATAAGGCACCGCACAGAATATTCATCTCTCTCCGCCAGCCCGTCAGCGCTTTCCATGCATCTGTCAACACCTTTCTGAACAAGCTTCGCTATTGTGTCACAGTAATATTCATTGCAGATGATCCTGGCAAGGTTCCAGTCTGCGAGTGCCGTAAGCTTTCCGATAACATCGCCGAAACCGGCACGGATCATTACAATAGGCGCATTCCTCATAACGGAGGTATCCGCAAAAATCGCATGCGGATAATGGCTGTAATAGGTCGTCTTTTTATTGCCAACGATCAGTGACGATCCCACTGACGTATACCCGTCCATCGAAGGAGCCGTTGCGACGATCGCAAACTGTTTGCCGGTCCTGTAGCTCACGATCCGGGCAATATCGCTTAAGACGCCCGAACCGACAACAAGGACAAACGTCGTGTCAGGCTCGACCTCAAGCAGCGCTCTCCCTATCGAGCGCTCATCAGGCAGCAGCATATGGTCTCCCGTGTCAAACACAAACGACTTCAGCCTGAACCCGTCAGCAAGCAGCCTGTTAATGACGGCCTCGCCGAAAGCTTTATATGTATTGTTGTCCGACAGCACCAGAAGCTTTCCATCGCGGAAAGCATCAAGCCCCGCTACGATCCCGTCCAGTATATTGCTGCCGATAACCAGCCTGCTTATATCAACGGAATGCGTCCTGCCACATTCACATTCAAACGACATCCCGGGCATGTCCTCGATCCTGGCTTGCAAAATGCCACCCATACTCTCACATCCTTCGAACTTGATTCCCATTCCATACTCTAACACAGATGCGCACAACAAATCAACGAGAATGGCAAGGTGGGGGACAGTTCTTCAGAAAACAGCAGAGGGGGACAGTTCTACACAAAACAAGGAACGTTACTGCATTGGTGACAACACGCTCAGTGTCGGATAAGCAGTCAACGTTCCGTCTGTTTCCAGATAGTGTACTTGTTTTAGCTGAACCGTTCTCCCCTGGTGCTGATTGAACCTCCGGCCTGACTTAACTGCATGCCTCACCCGACTCAGAAAAATATAATCTTACTCAGGGGATACCAGCATTGCCTTCCTATCTCAGAGCACCTGCTTAAAAAAATTTCATATAATTTGAGGACTGTCCCCAAGCAGGTAGTCCCCTTTGACGGGTGGAGTTTCCATAATAGAGAACTGTCCCCCTGATTACGGGCATGCCTCAAAAGCCAGAACTGTACCTGAAACTTGAGAACTGTCCCCGACATATCTCCATGCTTATCGGCATTTGCTGCTCTTTGATTCGACAGCTTTTTCAAAGCGGCCTTCGCCGGCATTTTCGCCAAGCTGGTCATTTGAAACAGAAGGCTTTACCTTTCTGCAGGCTTCTTTGGATTTGCTTTTCTTGTCGGACATTATGTCCCTCCTTTCACAGTGTGAGCAACCATATTCGGACATTTCTGACAGCTGTACAGAATTAACTGTATTTGCGCATTATCTGCGCATTATCCATATATAATATCTGCAGATCGATGCTGTTTATTCCCGTCGCAGCCGGCAACGCCAATCAGAACAACAAGGAAAACGCATGGAAAGTCCGTGTCAGGGCAGCAAAAAAGCAGGATGCAACCGGCACTGTACTATGCCGGCGTCCTGCCACACACCACTCAAAGACATTTCCGGACCGGGCATTTAAGCCGCAGCCCATGATCGCTGCCCGAAAGGCCAGGATGCACATGAAATACCGGATTCGCATTACTGCAGTTTTATCTGCCGATAAACTGCTGGACAAGTATCTTCCCGTAAGTCGGACTGTTCTCGATCCCTATTCCTGTCACTTTGAATCCCGGATTCAGTATGTTCTTCTTATGCGTTTCAGAAGACATCCACGCCTTGAATGCGCCTTCCACCGTTTTGTTGCCTGCTATGTTCTCTCCTGCAGACTTGAACGTATTGTCGAACTGCCTCATCATGTCAAACGGCGAACCATATGTCGGCGACTGGTGAGAGAAGTAGTTGTTTTCCACCATGTCCTTCGCCTTTATCCTTGCCACCCTCATCAGGTTCTCATCTATCGCAAGGGGTTCAAGGCCGTTCTCTTCCCGCGCCTTATTCACAAGTTCCAGCAGCTTCTGCTCATCTTCTGTCAGGACGATCTTCCCGGACGACGGAGAAGTTGTTTTCTCTTTCTCTTTCTCCTTATCTTTATCTTTCTTTTCTGCGACATTCGCCGAAACCGGCACGGCAACATCATCAACATTCAGGTACTTGCCGTATACTGCGCCGACGCGGCCGGTATCGGGGTCATACACCGCGTACCAGTCGCCCAGTTTGCCCATCACCGTCAGCACCTGTCCCCTGGATAGCTTGCCGATCGTCGGGTAGTCGGTGGAAGGCCCTTCCCTGAGGTTCAATACACTTACATTTACCTTGCCAGTGCTGCTATCAGTTTTCTCAAAAGCCGGCCTTGCCTTGGGTTCACTGCCGGCAAACGTTGCATAACAAGTGGTGGAAATCAGCAATGCAGCCATTACAACAAGGACAATGATCTTTCTTTTCATACTACTACCTCCAATTACCTCTTAATGCAAATTTTTTGTGAACATGCTGATATTAGTATTGACAAATATTTTTGAATTATTTGCATTTAAGTGGCAATTTGGAAGTAATTTTTCCTGCTGCATTGCTTCCCGGCAGCCTGGTCCGGCTGCTTATGCCGTAAGCCGGATCCGTTTGCGGGATCTGCTCCGAGTATTCGCACGCTTTATATTATCCGCATGATCCTGCTGTATATATCTGCTGTATGTGCCTGCCGGATATATCCGCCGTACTCGTCCACGTATGCTCTGCTGCATTCCCGCGCTGTATTTCCTTTCGTGTGCATCCGTCGACGCATCAACGGAACTGCCAGGTTCCGGCGTTGCTCACTTCCTCTTAATACGCCTTTCCCCAGTAAACCAGCGTCTTCGCTTCCTTGCCGCAGTAAACACACTTGTCCGAAACACGCTCATTATCATCAAAAGGTATGCACCTTGATGTCGCACCGGTTTCTTCTTTTATAGCATCCTCGCATGCCCTGTCTCCGCACCACATCGCCCTGATGAAGCCCGGCGTGGTCTCGATTATCCTTCTGAACTCCGACATTTCCACGGCTGTATACGTTTTCTCATTTCTCAGCCTGGTCGCTTTCTCTAGCAGGTTCTTATGGATCTCATCGAGCAGTTCCGGCACCCTGGTCTCCAGTTCGTCCATCGGCACGAACACTTTTTCCCTGGTGTCGCGCCTTACCAGTACGACCTGCCCCTTCTCGATGTCCTTCGGACCAACCTCGAGCCTCAGCGGAACTCCCTTCATCTCATACTCGTTGAACTTCCATCCGGGAGTCTTGTCACTGTCGTCCATTCTGGCCCTGACAATTCCGGACAGTCTCGCTGTAATTTCAGAGGCCTTCTCAAGGACGCCCTCCTTGTGCTGTGAAATGGGAATAACTATGACCTGTATCGGGGCAACCCTGGGCGGCAGTACGAGCCCGCTGTCATCGCCGTGCACCATGATGATTGCGCCTATCAGCCTGGTGGTCACTCCCCAGGATGTCTGGTGCACATACTGCAGCTGGTTCGATTTGTCGGTGTACTGTATGCCGAACGCTCTGGCAAAACCGTCCCCGAAATTGTGAGACGTGCCAGACTGCAGAGTAATGCCGTTGTGCATCAGCGCCTCGATGGTGTACGTCGCCTTCGCGCCCGCGAATTTCTCCTTCTCGGTTTTCTGCCCCTTCACCACGGGTATTGCCAGCACATTCTCACAGAATTCCGCATAGACATTGAGCATCCTGATGGTCTCTTCCTGGGCTTCCTCAGCCGTAGCGTGGGCAGTGTGGCCCTCCTGCCACAGGAATTCCAGTGTCCTGAGGAACGGACGCGTATTCTTCTCCCACCTGACCACCGAACACCACTGATTATACAGTTTCGGAAGGTCCCTGTACGACTGTATGCAATTCTTGTAATGGTCGCAGAACAATGTCTCGGAAGTCGGCCTGACGCACAGCCTCTCGGTCAGCTGCTCGCTCCCGCCATGGGTCACCCATGCTACCTCAGGAGCGAATCCTTCCACATGGTCCTTTTCCTTCTGCAGCAGGCTCTCCGGGATAAACATCGGCATGTAAACATTCTCGTGCCCTGTCTGCTTGAACCTGTAGTCCAGTTCCTTCTGTATGTTCTCCCAGATCGCATAACCGTACGGCTTTATGACCATGCAGCCTCTCACGCTCGAGTAATCCACCAGTTCGGCTTTTTTGATAACGTCCGTGTACCATTGGGTAAAATCCTGGTCCATTGGCGTTATCTCTTCGACAAACTTCTTGTCCTGTGCCATGTTTCCACTCCTTTTTGGTATATAATAAAAAACGCCCCTGCAACACAGGGACGAATCAACTCCGCGGTACCACCCTAATTGGGATAACCCCACTCAGATCCGGCTTCCATACAGGAAACAGAATCGTCGAGCCTGTATCGCAGCTCACACGGCAACCTCATCGGCTGCATCTCAGGGGTGGGAAGAAAGGCCTGGCCTTTCGCATTCCCGTCATCGACGTTAGCGCTATTTATGGTGTAGTATAATACACCAAATGCGGTACTGTCAATACCTCCCGCGGGGTAAGGTCGTGTCAACTTGTTTTACTCATTTGAAAAAGTAAATTCCACCCCAAAACCAGCAACAGCGGAAATAACTTTTGCAAATACGAAGGTTCATGAGATGTGGAAGTAACTTTTGCAAATGACATCCAGGTTAGCTTCTG
>JAKOPX010000018.1 GCA_029778665.1 Bacillota bacterium
CAGCAATACTGGAGCTATTATTCCGGTTATACTTGGTATATTGATGCCGATACTGATAAAACTTCTGAATTAGTCGAAAAATCGCTTGAAGAAGGCGGCGTAAGATATCAATACTTTGCCATGGACTTCATGGTCGCATACATTCTGGAAGCAGATGATGACGGCAATGTCACGAAATGGGATCTTGCCAACTTAAGAGACGGTCAAGGCGGCAACTGGGGTATCTTCTTTGTTAACCTTTCCGGCAAAGACATCAAGATTCCGTTAGCGACGCACGGTGCTGGAGAAGGCACAGATGGCGAACCCTGGGTATCTCAAGGCTCGCGTGAAAACGCCTTAACGTTTGACGGATACAGAAAAGGCTTTGTTGTCGACGCTGACGGCACTGTTATTATGGGCAGCGGCTTTGGCGTTGTTCAGGATGTATTGCCGAGCACCACAAGACACATTGACATTCCGGCCAACGGCTATGGTATGACCTTCAAGACCCAAGAGAATCGCCCGATCGTAGGCGTGTTCTGTCATAAAGGCACGAAGTTGACGATTCAAAGATTTGACTTGGCTCCGGAAAACGACTATCGCGCGATCCGTTTCAAATCGAACCTTAATAACGCTGAAACCGGCATTATCGCTCTTGAAAATGGCGAAGAAACTGAAATTAATGTCGATACGGCAATTAAAAACGCCGCTACTTACCTGTATAATCCGCGTTTGACCGAATTCGAACTTAGCATGTTCAATACGGAAAAATATGAGGATATCATTGCCAGAAGCGCAGCCCTTTGGAAAGCCGACTTCGAGGCTATGCAGGAAAAAGTAGACGAAGAAGGATATCTCCTGGAACTGTTGCCGTTCTACGAAAAATTCCAAGCCATTCATGACGATGTCAAGGCGTTAATCGATGAAGAACTCGTCAATTGGTTGGAAAACGAATATGATAGCAAATTATTGCCTCGCGATATCACGCTTCATTTGAATGGCGGGCAGTATTATGCTGAAACAAGGCAAGAAGTTGCCGATTTGTTCCTTGCCGATCTGTATGAGCATCTGACAAACGTC
>JAKOPX010000136.1 GCA_029778665.1 Bacillota bacterium
AGTTTTTTAGTCTACCTATAAGGAATTGAAAAAATCAATCCCGGTAAGCCCAGTTCTTGCACTTTTGTTTGGCAGAGTAAGGAGTTTTTGTGTATTCAGATAGTTACAGTCTTTCTGGCAAGGAATATCAAAAAGCCGTCCCGGTCATTGAGACGGCCCTTTGTTTAAATAACACCCGTGTCTGCTGTCTTCGCTCCGGACAGGAGTATGATCACAGCGACACCAGTAATGACATATTATGCATTACCTGACATCCCCCATCACTGCTCAGAGAACAGCGGGGTCGACAGGTAGCGCTCGCCGGTATCCGGCAGGATAGCGACTATGACCTTGCCGGCGTTTTCGGGGCGCTTCGCGAGCTCGGTCGCTGCCCAGACTGCCGCGCCGGAAGAGATGCCGACCAGGAGTCCTTCGGTCCGCGCCAGCTCGCGTCCGGTCTCAAACGCATCTTCGTTCTTCACGCGGATGATCCCGTCGTATATCTTCGTGTTCAGTACCGCCGGAACAAAGCCTGCACCGATACCCTGTATCTTATGCGGTCCAGGATTGCCGCCGGACAGTACCGGAGACGCATCCGGCTCCACTGCATATATTTTGATATTCGGGTTCTTTGACCTGAGATACTCGCCCGCTCCGGTGATCGTACCCCCGGTGCCGACTCCGGATACGAATATGTCTATCTTCCCGTCCGTGTCTTCCCAGATCTCGGGGCCTGTCGTCTCCCTGTGTATCTGCGGGTTGGCCGGGTTGTCGAACTGGCCGGGTATGAAGGAATTCGGTATCTCAGCCGCAAGCTCCTTTGCCTTTGCGATGGCACCGGGCATTCCCTTGGAACCCTCGGTCAGCACCAGTTCGGCGCCGTATGCCTTCAGCAGGTTCCTGCGCTCTATGCTCATCGTCTCAGGCATCGTCAGGATGATGCGGTAACCACGGGCTGCAGCGACTGACGCAAGTCCTATGCCTGTATTTCCGCTGGTCGGCTCGATAATGACCGAATCAGGCTTCAGCAGTCCCTTTTTCTCCGCATCGTTGATCATCGCCCAGGCGATCCTGTCCTTCACGCTGCCGGCCGGGTTGTAGTATTCAAGCTTGCCTATGACTGTTGCTCCGAGATTATGCTTTTTCCCATAGTTGGTGAGTTCAAGCAGGGGTGTCCTTCCGATGAGATCCGTCAGATTCTTGTAGATTTTCGCCATAACACATCCTCCTCAAAAAAACGTATCATTTTATAATTATCATTCCGCCCTTACTTATTACAGCCGAATCCGAACCGTTAACCGAACATATAATTCATATATGTTTAGTATGCTATAATCATAATACTGCGCCGTGTAAATTTTGTCAATAGTTTTTCTGAAAAAATATATATAAAATATATGAATTGTATGCTATTGACAATTACTGCATTTTGGCCTATCATATTTAATACATACTAATTATATATGAAATGAGGAATTTGCCATGAGGATCTCCGCCAAGGGACGCTATGCGCTGGCAGCCGTTATAAACATGGCGCAGCAATACGACAGCGGCGAATGCATCACGGTCATCAGCATCTCGGAAAGGCTGGGCATCTCAAAAATATACCTGGAACAGGTTTTCTCAATGCTTAAGCGCGGCGACATCGTCAGGTCGGTCAAGGGCGCGCAGGGCGGCTATCAGCTGGTCCGGCCCCCGGAGCAGATAACCGTGCTGGATGTGTTGTCCGCTGTTGAGACCTCTTTGTTCGAAACAGTTGAGGACACAGTGCCTGAAAAAGCTCCTGAGATCGAAGCAGCGATGCGAACGTCCGTGTTCGATGTCATG
>JAKOPX010000137.1 GCA_029778665.1 Bacillota bacterium
CCTGAACATTTCCGCATATATCCCGTTTTTCTCCATAAGCTCTTCGTGGGATCCGCTTTCAGCTATCCTGCCGTCGGCAATGACATATATGACATCCGCCAGCCTGGTGGAACCAAGCCTGTGGCTTATGAATATCGTGGTCTTGCCTTTTGAGATCTGTTCAAACTTCCTGTATACCATGCTCTCGCTTACAGGGTCGAGCGAAGCGGTGGGTTCGTCCAGTATCCTGAGGGGAGCGGAACTTACTATACTTCTGGCCATGGCTACCCGCTGCCATTCGCCGCCGGAGATGTCGAGGCCTTTCTCCTGTATCTTGCCCAATGGCGTATCCAGGCCGTCAGGGAGCCTGGCTATCGTGTCGGACAACCCTGCAAGTTCTGCTGCATTTTCGATATCGGCACGGTCGTACTCCTGGTTCAGGCAGCCTAATGCAATATTATCGCACATGGATATGTAATACTTTGCAAAATCCTGGTATACCACTGATGACAGGCCTTTTATCTCCGCCTGGGACATGCTCCTGAGCGGCCGTCCGTCCACCAGTATCTCTCCCTCATAGTTTGAGTAAAGGCCGGTGATCAGTTTTGTGACCGTCGTTTTACCGGCGCCGTTCACCCCGACGAAGGCGTAATGTTTTCCACTTTCTATCACGAAAGATATGTTGTCGAGGATAAGCTTTTCCGTTCCCGGATACCTGAACGATACGTTCCTGAACTCGATCTTCCTGAAATCCACGGACCTGTCAGGCAGTGCATTCGCATCTTCGTGCTCATCCAGCTTCATAAACTCGGTAAGGTCTCTGAGGTATTCCTTCTTTCGCGCCAGGTCCTCAATGATCCAGTTCACACCCCACGACAGCTTGCCTGAAAGGCTGAAGACGCCTCCCATCATTCCGATGAACATTCCGATGTCGATCTTCCCCTGGATTACGGGAGGCAGCATCGCGAACATAACGACTGTCGAAAGCATCGTCGTGATGATCCCGCCCATTTTCTGCTTCACGAAGTTTTTTGCTGAGACCTTCAGCCTGAATTTCCTGGCATACTCATACTTCTCAGCGAACTGTCCGTTCAGCCTGTCGCTGTATCCGTATACGCTGCGCTCTTCGACCGCTTCCCTGCTTTTCAGAACGTCCGACAGGTACCATGTCCTGCGGTCGATTTTAGACATCTCCCTGTCAGCCTCGTAACTCCTCTCACCTGCTTTTGTGGCAATGATCAGGATGGGAACGCCCAATGCCGCCAGTAACAGTGCGACCCACCATACCTGTGTGAACAGGGCAATGATGATGCCTGCAGCGTAAATCAGATTTTCAGCTATATCCAGGATCCTCATGTACATATCCTTAACGGTAGTGTCGATCACGGGGCAGACCCGGTTTATCAGGTCGGCAGTATCCTGGTTTTCAATATGCCTGTATTCAAGTCTCGCGCGCTTTTCAGCCATTTCAGGACGCAGTTTTTTTCTGAAGACAATATTAGCCCTGCAGCCCACAAACTCCATCAGGACGCCGATCACGACCCAGTAGAGCATTATGCCCGCAAGTAAAGCTATCGGAACATATATGTCCCGCAGTTCCGCTTCTTTATTTAGTATAGCTGTTGCAGTATTAATGAATTTTGCCGTAGCGAATATCGTAAATGTGGGCATCAGTCCGCTCACGATCCGCTGGACGGCAAATACCGCCGAATAGAAGGGCGATACTTTGAAAGGAAGGATTATCATGTCAGGTATGCCGTATTTCTTTTTAGTAAGAATCATTGCGTACCTCCGGGTATGCTATATGTTCGCGTCTGAGATACATGGTTTTGCCCGTTTGCCATATATGCAGCTTCAATGAGATATTACGAATGACGTTCGGCAATGTCTTATTGGTTCATTTCTCAAAAATTTTAGTCTTATATTGAAAAAAGAGCATTTGCCACTGGCAAACAAAACAGTTCCTGCGATGGTGTGAACGGGTACCCTGGCACAAATATGCCCCGTCAATGCCCATTTTCTGATGATAAAGTTCCACTGTATATTTCAGCGTAGACATGGCTTCATGTATCTCTTCGGGGTTTTTCACACATAAATCCGGATTTGGTATAAAAACATCCAAATTTTATAATTCAGAGTTTTATCATTATTCTCTGATTGTCTGCAGTCTTAACGTCAACAAGCGCAAGGCCGGGGAAGTTCTTCCTGGCCTGCTTTATTGCCCTGAACATGGTCAGTAACTGCTCTGCCGTAAAAGAAACATCGGGGACCGAAACGTAATTTTTTATACAACTCTCTGCTATCCTGGCCGTGAACCTGTTCAATATGATCCCGATCGGCAGCAATATGGTAAAGCGGCGACCGTCTGCTTCGATCCTGATTCTCATAGGGAAACCTCCGCATCACTCGATCACGATTTCTACGACGTCCCCGTCAGCGCTTTTGACTTCCACCAGTTTGCCGATGACTCCGCTCTCCGCTGCC
>JAKOPX010000019.1 GCA_029778665.1 Bacillota bacterium
ACCGAAGTCTTTGAAAAAGGCAGCGAATCAGCCAAGGAAGAGATGAAGACCGCAGAACGCGAGATAAAAAGGATAAATGAGAGGGCGAAACAGATCGAAGAACTGCTTGATGAAATGCCGTCAAGAATAAGGGAGGTAAATCTCGAACTCCTGGAGCTGACGGTACTTGTCGTGTATTACAAGATACGCCTGAACCAGAAAAGGGTCGAGGAACTGGACAAGCTGATAGAGGAAACAAAGGCGAAACTTAAGGAATATATAGACGAAAGGGAAACGCTTTCACAGGACGACACGGATGTGTATTCATATTTCCATGACCTGCTTGGCGGGGAGGAGCTTGAGAAGCTCGACAGGATGTTTTTCAGCTGATGCGGATAATCTGCGATTGGAGGCCGGGAGATGAAAGTCATATCACCTGAACAGATGAAAAAAATCGACGAATGTACGATAAATGAATACGGCATCCCAGGGATACTGCTCATGGAAAATGCCGCGGCGGCAGTGGCCGCACAGGCCTCTTCCATGATGGGCGGCTGCGCCGGCAGGCGCGTTACGTTAGTTGCCGGCAGGGGCAACAACGGCGGCGACGCATTCGCGGCAGCCAGGCTGCTCCACAGCAAGGGCGCGGACGTCAGGGTATACCTGGTGGGAGAAAAGACAGGCCTGTCCGGAGATGCGCTTTTCAACATGGAGATCCTCGGGAGGATCGGCATCATGGTCACGGAAATCACGGAAAAAACCGAAATGAATTATTTCCTGACTGATCTGTACACGTCCGATCTCGTCATCGACGGCCTGTTCGGCACAGGCCTCAGCGGGGACATCACTGGGATCGCCGCGGAGGTCATCGGGAGGATAAACCAGTTCCACGGGCCTGTCCTTTCAATAGACATCCCGTCCGGCATCGATGGAAGGGACGGGAGCATAAAGGGCGTGTGTGTAAAGGCCGACGCCACCGTCACATTCGGCCTGCCAAAGCTGGGACTTGTACTGCACCCGGGCTGCTGCTACACCGGTACACTGATCACGGCCGACATAGGGATACCTGCCTGCGTGATCGGGAAACAGGACATAAAGACCGAAATCATCGACCTCGACATGGTATCTGCGATGATGCCGCGGCGGAAACCGGACAGCAACAAGGGCGATTACGGCAGGGTGCTGATCATCACGGGCTCCACGGGCATGACCGGTTCGGGATGCCTTGCCTCCATGGCGGCCCTTAGGACAGGCGCGGGCCTTGTGTACACAGGCGTGCCGAAGAGCCTCGCTCAGGTATATTCTGCAAAATTGACCGAACCGATAGTGATACCGCTTGAGGACGGCGGTGCCGGACGCCTTTCTGCGTCATGCATTGAACACATCCTCGGCCTGATGGATAAAATGGATGTGGTCGCAATAGGCCCTGGGCTGACTGCAGCCGATGATATAAGGAAGATCGTCGGGGCAGTCATCGAAAACTGCGAAGTGCCTCTTGTAATGGATGCGGATGCGCTCAATGCCATCTCGGCAGCCCCGTCGATGCTGAAAAAGCTGAAAACCGAAGCCGTGCTGACGCCGCATCCTGGAGAGATGGCAAGGCTGATGGGAACAGATACGAAGCAGGTGCAGTCTGACAGGATAGGAACAGCCACCGGATTCGCTCAGAAATACGGCGTGACCGTCGTGCTGAAAGGCAGCAGGACCATAGTGGCTTACCCGGACGGCTGGGTGCACATCAACACCACCGGCAACGCCGGCATGGCTACCGCCGGTACCGGGGACGTGCTCACAGGCATGATAGCGGGCATCGCCGCCCAGGGAGTGCCTGCCGGGGACGCCGCAGCAGCGGGTGTTTACCTGCACGGGCTTGCCGGGGATGCCGCCGCTGACTTAAAAGGGATGTACGGCATGGTGGCGGGCGATATCGTTGATATACTGCCGGTGGCGATAAAAGAAGCCCTGAAAGAGAGCCGCTGAACAGGCAAAATTTCATAAAGGCTGCGAATGTCAAAAAAGTTACCCGCAAATTTACCATTGAAATAAAATGGAACAAGGTATAGGATGATACCAGCAGGATTATGCCGCGCATTTTGACGGAGGAACCTGGGACATGATGGTATTCAGACGGGACACGATGGAATACAAACTCAACAGGGCATGGGCCGAGATCGACCTGGACGCCATAGCCTATAACACCAGAGAGATAAAAAAGCTCACGGGCAGCAATGTAGAGATGATGGGGGTCGTAAAGGCCGACGCGTATGGCCACGGAGTGCTCGAGGTAGTACGCACGCTGCTGGACAACGGCGTGACCCAGCTGGCCGTTTCGATGCTGGATGAGGCTATCCAGATAAGAAAAATGGGCATTGATGTGCCAATTCTGATACTGAGCTATACCGACCCGGCAAGGGCGGATGAAGTTATAAGGAACGAAGTCACCCAGACAGTTTTCAGCCTGGACCTCGCAGAGGCATTGTCAGCAGCAGCCGTAAGGCTCGGCAGGAACGCAAAGGTACATGTGAAGGTGGACACCGGCATGTCCAGGGTGGGATTCATGCCAGGGCACACCGCGGTAAAAAACATCATGGAGATGGCAAAGATGCCGGGGATCGAAATCGAGGGCATATTCACCCACTTCGCCTCGGCGGACGAAGCTGACAGAAGCTACACGATGATGCAGTTCGACCGCTTCATGAGCCTTTGCAGCGAGCTTGAGAAAGCCGGGATACACATCCCGGTAAGGCATGCGTGCAACAGTGCCGGCACTTTGCAGTACCCCGAGATGCACCTGGACATGGTCAGGCCAGGCATCATACTTTACGGTCTGTATCCTTCCAGGGAAGTACAGTGGAAAATAGACCTTAAGCCTGCAATGACGCTGAAGGCCAACGTGATATATGTCAAGGACGTGGACAGGGACGTATGCATCAGCTATGGAAGGACGTTCCGGACAACCCGCAAAAGCAGGATAGCCACCGTGCCTATAGGATATGCCGACGGATATACCAGGCTCATGTCCAACAAGGGGAAGATGCTCGTGAACGGCGAATTCGCGCCGGTCGTGGGCAGGATATGCATGGACCAGTGCATGCTCGACGTGACCGACCTGAAGCATGAAGTTCATGTGGGGGACGAGGTCGTCATATTCGGCAGACAGAACGGGGCATCCATCAGCGTCGACGAGATAGCGGAACAGGTGGGGACCATCAATTACGAACTGGTCTGCATCATAGGCAAAAGGATACCGCGTGTCTATCTTAAAGGCGGAAAAATCTGCAGCGTCCTGAATTATCTGCTGTAAAACTGAATAATAATGTAATAACAGCCCTGGCAGCAGTTCCGGCAGCGAAAAATCCATGCATCGGAACTACGGTAACAATATTTTAATTTGACCGGGTATATACTGTCGTATATAATATAGTATATCCTAAAGCATATACAGACAGTCTGTGCAAAACATATACGGTCAGGGCACATCAGGTTAATCTTGGGTACATACGGCCAAAGCCGGAGTACTTCTGGTCAGGGCCGGGGCGAAAACGGCTGAAGCAGTAGTGCTAACTGTCCGGGCCGGAGCAAATACGGCCGGAGCAGGTGCACTGATGGCCAAGGCCTGAGCAAATACGGCCAATACCAGGGTACATACGGTTGGAGCATATACGGCTTCAGTATGTAAAGTCACATAATTTCGGCGAAGGCGGCAAAAATTATTAACTGCTGCTGTTGTTTGCTGCCTGCTGTGATGATATCTTCTCAGTGACGAATTGCAATTCGATCGAAAATGGGGGATTTATTTTGGCGGAATTGAAAAAAATACTTATAAGCCTTCCTGATAACCTGCTTAAAGAAGTAGACCATATCGTATCTGTTGAGAAAACCAACAGAAGCGAGTTTGTCAGAGAAGCGATGAAACTTTATCTTAGAGAAAAGAGAAAGATAGAGATGAGAGAAAGGCTGAAGAAGGGATACCTTGAAATGGCAGAGATAAACATGAGGCTGGCCGAGATGTGCATGGATGCGGACAGCGAGCAACAGTTCAAATACGAGGAACGACTTGGGGAGTTGGAGTAAACGTGATAATAAAACGGGGAGATATTTTCTATGCCGATCTGAGTCCCGTGATCGGCTCCGAGCAGGGGGGTGTCAGGCCCGTACTGATAGTGCAGAACGACATCGGCAACAAATACAGCCCGACGGTGATAGCGGCAGCTATCACGTCGCAGATAAACAAGGCAAAGCTGCCGACCCACATCGAGATAAGCGCACAGGAGTACGGGCTGCAGAAGGACTCGGTGATCCTGCTGGAGCAGATCAGGACCATAGACAAGAAAAGGCTCAGGGAACGGATTGGGCACCTGGACGATGAACTGATGGAAAAAGTTAATGAAGCGCTAAGCATAAGCTTTGGTCTGGCCGATATATAAATCGGCGGCGTAAGGCTTGGAACGGCACATGCATAGGGAATAAAGCAGTACGGACTGAGAAATTCGTTTACATATGAGACAAGCCTTAAATCCGGAACATACTGCCGCAGCGGCACACCGGGCAACGCCCCGGCCGCATGAAGGGAACATGAGCCATGGATAAGGAAAAAGCGTTCAGGCTTGTTTTGGTTGCGGCATTGGTTTTCCTGATATATCAATTCGGTTTCAGGCCGATTTTCAACAGGGGGAGCGAGGTCATAAAGGCGGACAGGAAATACTGGTCCGAACTGCTTCCCGACGAAGAAGGGCCTGTCTATGATGTCATCGTATACGGAGCGGAACCGCAGGGCATAGCTGCGGCCATATCTTCCGCGAGGCTCGGGGCGCGCACATTGCTCATAAGTGAAGATTATGACATGGGAGGCATCATATCGCGGTGCTTCATCCCGGAGCTTGAGGTGCCCCTGGACGACAGCGGCAGGATGCTCAACGGAGGTTTCCTTGAAGAACTGCATAAGAAGACGGGCGACTGCTTCTCGCCGGAGAAATACACGGAAGCGGTTAAAGAACTCATACAGGCGGAAAGCGACCTTTCAGCCATCGTCGGTTCCGTTGTCACGGGCGTCAACATGAGCGGCAGTCGTATCGATTCGATCGAGGTCCTGACAAAAGACGGCAAAGTCGACCTTTCGGCAAGGATGTACATAGACGCGTCCGACAGCGGAGCATTGCTTGAACTGTGCAATGTACCGTACTTCACTGGATCAGCAGATCTTGGGATGGAAAACAGGTTCATGCCCGTCAGCCTCAACTTCGGGATGGAGCCGAAGCCAGGGAGCAAAGTAAACAGCAGGCTGGCAGGGAAGACGGCCGCTTTCAGCGACGGACTGCTGGAATACCAGCCCATATACAGCAGCACCAGGCTGGAGGATCCGAAGATCTGCTTCCTTGAGGACGGGAAAGTAATCATCAGGGGCCTGCAGGTGGCAGGGGTCGATGTTATGGACGGTGAAAGCATGCAGCAGGCCTATGAGATAGCCGTCGAGGAAGCGAAAAATATGAGCCGCTGGCTTTCCGAAAACTATGTCGAACTGAAGGACCATGTCTTCTCGAAAGCGGCACCCGCCCTGCGCGTCAGGGAGTCGAAGCACTATAAGGGCAAATATATGCTGACTGTCGACGACATCATCAGAGGCAGGCGTTTCGACGATACCGTGGCGATGGGTTCCCATCCTGTCATGATAACCAAATTCGCTGTCAGCGGTTCGTTTATCGCCGCAGACCCGGACAGCTATGCCATACCCCTTGGAAGCCTCGTGCCTGAAGGGGTGCTGAACCTGCTAATGGCAGGGCCCAGGATATCGGTCTCGTCGCTGGCTGCAAGCAGCACCAGCGCCATAGGCACATGCATAGCGCAGGGTGAAGCCGCCGGAGCGGTCGCCGTGATGTGCGTCGCCAGGAATGAGAACCCTGCATTCCTGGACAAAAGCCACGAATATTTCGAAGAACTGGCGGCAACGCTGAAGGCGAAGAAAATGTACCTGCCGGACAGAACCATCGCGCTGGATTTCGGGAAGAACTGGTCGGCCGAAGCCGCAAAGCAGCTGCTTTCACTTGGGCTCCTGGCAGGAGGTTCCGAAAACGACCTGAGGTATGACGCACAGGCGCAGCAGAAGGACCTTGCCTTCATACTGATCAACGGCATATACCGGACGGACAGGAACAGCTACACCCCGGAACTGGACGCAAAGCTCAGGCAATATATAAACAGCAACAACCTCACCTTCGACAGCATGGTCAGGATGGTAGGGGAACTTTATGGAATAGAAGGCGATCCGGACACTGTCTACAAAAGGCTGTGCGAAAAGAACTACATAAACCGCGTGCTGCGTGACAGGATAGAGAAACTGGAAACCAACGCTGAAACGATCACCATGGACATGGTTTATTATATAGGCGCGTACAGCATCCGCTGCTATACGGGGAAGGACCTTACCGGTGTCGTGCAGGAAACACTGTTTGTCACTGCAGAGCCTGTTGATCAGGGAGCGCCTTCCGACACCGGAGAAACTACCGGCGAAGAGACTATTGCAGACGGGACTGCTGGGGGATGAGATGTTGCCGTTTCAACGTTACCGTTTGGACCGACGTCGTCTCAGTTGCTGATGTCTGAGCCGTATCACCTGAACTTCACCATCAGACCGTTGGCATCTGAAACATTACCGCTGTTGCTGTCTCCAATGCTACCGTCTGAAGCGTTATCGTCTGAAATTTTGCCGGAGGTGAGATCCCTTCCGGCATTTAGTTTTACTGCCTCTTGCCTTTTGAGAGACTGGTTTTCCCGGCATTTAGCTTAACGCGCCAGACGCGCAGGATGAATCTTGGCAGGTCGAGCATCCTTTTGGCGCGGCGCGGTTGCTGGCACAGCCTGTACAGCCATTCCAGGCCGTTTTTCCTGAAAAATTCCGGAGCCAGCTGGACCCTGCCCGACAATATGTCGAGGGTGCCCCCGACGCCTATACATACTTTTGCGTTAAGCCTTTCCAGATTGCTGCAGATCCATTTTTCCTGCTTCGGCGCCCCGAGAGCCACGAGCAGTATGTCAGGAGACGTCCTGTTTATCTCGTCTATTATCTCATCATTTTCCTCATCGCTGAAATAACCGTTGCGGCAGCCGGCGATTACGATGCCGGGATGATCCTTTATGATATTCACCGCTGCCTCTTCCGCAACACCAGGCTTAGCGCCGAAAAGGAAACACCGCAGGCCGTTTTTGGAATATGCCCTGAAAACCTCCTGGACCAGGTCGACACCCGAAACCTTTTCGGGCAGTTCATTGCCCAGCATCCTGGACGCCAGCACTACGCCGGCGCCGTCGGCCGTGAGCATGTCCGCCCTTTTCAGGATCTCTTTCAGTTCAGGATCCCTCTGGGCCTGCATTATTATCTCCGCATTCGGCGTATATATGGCATGTGTGCCGCCTTCTTCGATAAACCTGCCCACAATCTCTACGGCTTCCTTCATCGTGACGGCGTCCACGGGTATACCCAGTATATCGACGGTTTTCCTCATTTCCAGGCATCTCCTTGCGGCAACTGAAGCATCAGCATTGATAAATTTTGTGTCAACTTTGTTACTAGCGGCTAATACGATGATATTATAACCCGGCTTTTTTGTCAAAATAAGCAGAATGGTTTCTCTCACCAGTTGACTGGAGCCGGCGCCTGGTTTATGATTGTTTTGCTGCGGCGGCGCACGTTTCATATCCGGAAAACAGGGAAAAATTAGACTGTGCCCTGCATACATCGAAAAAAGGAAGGTGCTTTGACATGGCAAAGGGGGACGGATTCAGAAAGAAGGCAGAGGATTATATGTGGCTTGTCCTGGGGGCGGCGATCACTGCTGCTGCGATAAGCTTTTTCCTCGTGCCCTACAAACTGGCTCCGGGCGGCATCACTGGTATCGCAACGGTGCTTTTTTACCTGTTGGGGGAGAAGATACCGGCGGGTGTCATAATACTGCTTCTGAACGTTCCGCTTTTTGCTTTCGGATATAAGCTGATCGGCCGCAAGTTCATCGTGAAGACCCTGATAAGCACCGTGCTCATGTCGCTGCTGATCGACGTGACCGAGCCCCTGGCAGGCAAGTTTGCCGAGATGCTGAGCCCTGAGAGCATGGCAGACAGGCCGGATTACCTGCTGTACTCGATCTTCGGAGGGTTTATCATGGGAGTCGGGCTGGGCCTGGTGTTCAAATCCGGCGCGACGACCGGCGGCACGGACCTTGCGGCCAGGATTCTGCACCACATGTTCCCGGGTATCACCGTTGGCAGGGCACTCATGATGATAGACACGGCAGTCGTCATATTTGCCGCCATAGCCTTCAAAAGTTTCCTGCTCGCGCTGTATTCGATACTCGCGCTTTATATCTCCACGAAAGTCATCGACGTGATAATCGAAGGCCTGAATTTCGCAAAATCCGTCTTCATTATATCCGACCATGCAGAAGCCATCGCGCAGGACATAATGCGGGAACTGGACAGGGGAGCGACCGCATTCAACGGGAAGGGCATGTATTCCGGCAACGACAAGACGATCCTGTACTGCGTGCTGCACAGGAGCCAGATACAACAGCTCAAATCCCTGGTCAGGAGGACCGACCCGTCTGCCTTCGTAATACTGAGCGATGTTACGGAAGTGCTCGGTGAGGGGTTCATAACATATGAATGATCCATGCCTGCAATTCATCC
>JAKOPX010000138.1 GCA_029778665.1 Bacillota bacterium
ATCAGGGACACCGACATGGCTGCGGAGATGTCCAACTTCACGAAGTACAGCATCCTGATCCAGGCCGGTACAGCCATGCTGGCACAGGCAAACATGACGCCGCAGAACGTGCTGTCATTGCTCAGATAACGATTATGGCAGTACTTAACAAAGAGGTTCATGTTCCATGAGTCTCTTTGGTGCTCTTTATGGGAATGATATATTGCCTTTCATACACCGGAGCGCGCGCCGGTATATGCCTGGCGGTTTATCAGGTAAGAAGAGGGAAAGGATTCCCGCATAAAAAATCAGGGAGGATGATCTTATGATTATCAACAACAACATTTCTGCTATCAACACAAGAAACCAGCTGTTCATCACAAACACAGCAGCAAGCAAATCGATGGAAAAGCTGTCGTCGGGCAAAAGGATCAACCGTGCGGCAGATGACGCTGCAGGCCTGTCCATTTCCGAGAAGATGAGAGCCCAGATCAGGGGTCTGAACCAGGCGGCAAGGAACGCCCAGGACGGTATCTCGCTGATACAGACCGCTGAAGGAGCGCTCGACGAAGTCAGCAACATGCTGGTCAGGCTGAAGGAACTGGCGGTACAGAAGGCAAACGGCACATATAATACGGATGACGTCAGCAACCTGAAACTTGAGATGGATTCACTCGGAGACGAGATCGACAACATCTTCGACAATACCAAGTTCAACGGCTTCAAAGTGCTGACGACTTTAGCAACGATCGTAATTTCCGACGACGGATCAACGGCGCTCACCATCGGGAAGACGACCACCACGAGTATAAAGAGCCTTGGCAGTATTTCCACAGTAGGAGCCATAGAAACTGCAATAAAGAATGTGAACAAGGCAAGGGCTACTTACGGAGCTTTGCAGAACAGGCTCGAATCCACCGTAAGGAACCTGAAGACGACGGCAGAAAACCTGCAGGCAGCCGAATCACGTATCAGGGACACCGACATGGCTGCGGAGATGTCCAACTTCACGAAGTACAGCATCCTGATCCAGGCGGGCACAGCAATGCTGGCACAGGCCAACATGGCGCCACAGAATGTACTGTCATTACTGAGATA
>JAKOPX010000139.1 GCA_029778665.1 Bacillota bacterium
GAGACAGAGAGGTTCACTGGTGGCATGGGAAGACGGGGAAGCAGTGACATACGGGCTGTACAATGCCCAGGAAAGAGGCACCCTTTTCATTACACCGGGGACCATGGTATACGAGGGCATGATCGTTGGCGAGAATTCCCGGAATGAGGACATCGTCGTGAATGTCTGCAAGAAGAAGCATGTGACCAACATGCGGGCGGCAGGATCTGATGATGCTCTGAGGCTCACGCCGCCAAGGATCCTGAGCCTTGAGCAGGCGCTGGAATTCATTTCGGACGATGAACTTGTGGAAGTGACGCCGAAGAATATCAGGCTGAGAAAGAGGATACTGGATACGGAGCAGAGAGCCAAGGCAAGGAGCAGGCTTGGATCCGGCCATGAAAGATAAGGGCCGGAAGCAGGAGGTGAAAGGATGGACTGGGAGGACGTAAGGGTCTCAGGCAGCAAAACAGGAAAGGGAACCGGAAAAGCAGGCAATCCGAATGCCGGCGGCAGCAGGCGCAGGTCCGGCAGTGCGCATAATGCGGGAACTAACGGGACGGCAAGGAAGCAACCTGCGAAAAAGCGCAACAATAAAAAGATCAGGCGTATCATGGTCTTCCTGCTGATCGTTTCAGTGATGGTTTCCATCATAGTCGTAAGTTTTACCATCTCGTATGAATATGTAATGAAAAGCGAACGCGAAGCCAGCATGAAGCCTGAGATCGTGATCGATGAAAGCGAAGGCGTGGAGTTCGTCATAGAAAGAGGGGCGTCGACTTCACAGATAGCGAAAAAGCTGGCTGAACAGGGCCTGATAAAAAATGAGACCGTTTTCAAGCTGCTTTCAAAGATAAACGGATATGACGGGACATACAAGTCCGGTACGCATATCGTCAGCCCTGATCTGTCATATGACGAGATGATGAGGGTCCTCTCGTCCGCGCCTGTGACCAGGAAGGTCACGATACCAGAAGGCAAGACGTTTTTACAGATCGTTGACATTTTATATAACAGCAAGATTATCAAGGACAAGCAGAAATTCATCGAATGCGCAAATACAGAAGAATTTGACTATGATTTCCTGAAAGGCCTGCCGCAAAGGGAGTACAGGCTGGAAGGATACCTGTTCCCGGACACTTACGAATACGATTACAATGCCAGCGACCGGGAGATCATAACGAAGATGCTGGACAATTTCGACCGGAAATTCAAGCAGCAGTACAGGGACATGATTGCCAGCCTGCCGGTGGAGATGACCATGGACGACGTGGTCATACTGGCTTCAATAATAGAGAGGGAGGCAAAGGATCCGGACGACCGCCATATCATAGCAGGAGTACTTTACAACAGGCTTAAGAACAAGGATGCGTCGCTGAGAAAGCTCCAGGTCGACGCCACGATACAGTATATATATTTCAGAAGGACCGGTGCATACAAGGAAAGGCTGCTTTATGAAGACTATGAAATAGAGGATGAATACAACACCTACCTTCATGAAGGGCTTCCGCCCGGGCCGATATGCTGCCCCGGAGAAGCATCGATAAGAGCGGCGGTCAATCCCGACGACACTCCATACCTGTACTACGTGGCAAAGGGCGACGGCTCGCATGCCTTCGCGCGGACGTACAGGGAACACCAGGAAAACGTGAAGAAATATATACGGAACAACTAGAGGGCTGCCGGCTGCAGCCCCTTGTTTTTGGATACATCCTTCCGGAAGGGGACAGATATGACTGAACCGGTAAACGCCAACGGATCCGGTTGCGGGACCGATGGATGCAGCAGAAAAAGACCGCGGCCGGATGAAGGACTGCTGAATGAAATGGAGCAGTATGCTGCCCAACATTATGTGCCCATAATAAAGCGTGATACGGCCGAACTGCTCATCGTGCTGGGAAGGCTTGTAAAACCTGTCCGGATACTTGAGGTAGGAACTGCGATAGGCTATTCGGCGATACTGCTTTCGGGGATACTTGCGCCAGGCGGAAGGATCGATACGATCGAACGTGATGAGGATATGGTATCCATTGCCCGTGAATACATCAGGAGGGCCGGGCTGACAGACACCATAGCCGTGATAGCAGGCGATGCTTCCGAGGTGCTGGCATGCCTGGATAAGACGTACGACATGATATTCCTTGATGCAGCAAAGGGGCAGTATCCCGTATTTCTGCCGGAATGCCTCAGGCTTCTCAGAAGCGGCGGGCTTCTCATAAGCGACAACGTACTGTTTATGGGAATGGTTGACAGCGGGGAGCCAGTGGGAAGAAAGAAGAGGACAATAGTGAACAACATGCGCACATACCTTGAAACGCTGCGCAGCGATCCGTTGCTGGACACGAGCATCCTGCCCGTAGGGGACGGAGTGGCGCTGTCATACAAGCGGATGGAAACGGAGATGAACCGATGAACAGGAGCAAAACCGTCAAAAAACCTGAACTCCTGGCTCCGGCCGGGAATCTCGAAAAACTGAAGATGGCCGTCATTTACGGAGCCGATGCCGTATACCTCGGAGGGGAGGAATACGGCCTCAGGGCATATGCTGACAATTTTTCCGCCGAGGAACTCAGGGAGGGGATCGCTTTTGCCCATTCCCACGGCAGGAGGGTCTACCTCACGATGAACATAATCCCTCATAATGCAGATTTTGAAGGTATGGCCGAATACATCGCCATGGCCAGGGACATGGGAGTGGATGCGGTCATATTCTCGGATCCGGGCGTTTTTGACCTGCTGCGCGAGCATGCGCCGGACATGGAATTGCATCTCAGCACGCAGGCAAACAACACCAACTGGAGGAGTGCAGCATTCTGGCACAGGCAGGGAGTCAAAAGGATAATACTGGCAAGGGAGCTTTCAGCTGATGAAATAAAGGAGATCAGGAAAAACGTCCCGGAGGACCTGGAACTTGAAATGTTCGTCCACGGCGCGATGTGCATCTCTTACTCGGGACGCTGCCTTCTGAGCAACTACATGGCCGGCCGTGACTCGAACAGGGGACTGTGTGCCCATCCGTGCCGATGGAAGTATCACCTGGTTGAAGAAAAACGGCCCGGGCAATTCTTCCCTGTCTTTGAGAACGAAAGGGGCACATATATATTCAATTCGAAGGACCTCTGCCTGATAGAGCACATACCTGAAATATTGGAGAGCGGTGTCTCGAGCCTGAAAATAGAGGGAAGGATGAAAAGTTCCTATTATGTCGCTACGGTAGTAAAGGCATACAGGGAAGCGCTGGACGCTTATGTTTCCGACCCTGATGGATACACCTTCGACAGGACGTGGCTCGAAGAGATATCTAAGGCCAGCCACAGGGAATACACGACCGGGTTCTTTTTCAGCAAGCCCACCGGTAAAGACCAGGTGTACGGATCAAGCTCATATATAAGGGAGTATGATTTCGTCGGTCTCGTGACAGCTTATGACGAAAGGACAGGCATAGCCACCATTGAACAGCGCAACAGGTTCGCGGTGGGAGATGAGCTTGAAGTCGTGCCGCCGAAAGGACCTTACCATATCCACAGGGTCACCGGAATGCGGAATGCTGACGGGGAAAGCATCGAAGCAGCCCCTCACCCCCAGATGACCGTGTTCATGTATATGGACCCGCCCGTGGTACCGTACACGATACTCAGACGAAAATCAACCGGCGATGTATGAAGTTTTTGCTTGCAGATCATGGGCACTGTCCTGAAAATGAAGGTATGAAACACTGCAGCATGGCGCTGTGAATATATCCCCTTTCCGGCGGCAAGAATGATAGTATCACCGCTGAAAGGGGATTTTGATTGTCAGTCAGGAGGATCTACATACTTGGTGGTATATTTACGCTGTTGTTCGTGTTTCTGGCCGCAAGGACGGCCATGCTGCAGCTTGTGCCTGACAGGTCGCTGGAAGAGGCCGCGTTCAGGCAAAAGGTGTCAGGCGTGGGTGTTGAGAAGATCAGGGGCAACATACTGGACAGGAACAATATCCCTTTCACAAACAGGGAAGTAAAATACATGGCGCTGATCAAGACATCAGATATGCCGCTGTCGGAAGCTGAAAAGCAGAAGGTTTTCGATGCGATGGGCATGGATGTGCCTGACGGCCTGACCACTAAGAGCAGGCCAGTGATGCTCAAAATAAGTGAAGATGCGGCAAAAGCGCTGAAAGAGCTGGAACCGGACTGGATCTCGGTCATCTCCTCGCTGGAACGTTACGGGAAGGATTCACTGGCAAGGCATGTGACTGGGTATCTGAACAGGAGCGACCAGGTGGGGATGTCGGGCATCGAGAAGGCTTATGAAGACATACTGAAGGACAGTGCGGTCTTCGAGATAGGCACTGTCACGGACGCGGTCAGAGACCCGATCAAGGGGTTCGGCTACAGGCTGAAGGACTGGAGTGCCGGCAACGGGCTGAACGTGAGGCTGACGCTGGATTACCACATACAGAAGATCGTCGAGGACGCAATGGACAAAAACGGATTGTCGGGGGCAGTCGTCGTAGAGGATGTCCTGACAGGGGACATCCTTGCCATGGCAAGCAGGCCCCATTTCGACCAGAATGCCGTTGAGAAGTACCTGGACAGCAATGGCAAGGAACTGTTCAACAAGGCGACTGCTGCCTACAACCTGGGTTCCGTGTTCAAGATCGTAGACCTGGCAGCTTTTTTCGAAAACGAGGAAGAGATAATGCTTGGAGATGAAAAAGACGATGCCGCCGACGATGGAGGAGACCTGGGATGGACCGGCAGTACGAACGATATATACAGGTTTTTTGACGGCTTCTCATATGTCCCGTTCCCGTTCGAAGATCCCGCCAGTTCACTTCCGGGCTACGGGCGGCATGAGTTTACCGATCCTGACAGCTATTACTGCAGCGGCGCTGTCGATATAAACGGGCTGACGTTCAAATGTTATTCCTACTATGAGGGTGGGCATGGCAGCCTGGATCTCGAAAGGGCGTTCGCGCTGTCGTGCAACTCGTATTTTATCGAGCTTGGGCAGAGGATCGGCTACAGGAGACTGGTGGAAATGGCACAGAAATTCGGGCTCGGTTCCAGGACCGGGATATCGGGGCAGGGTGTGGCGGAAGCTCCGGGGAATCTGCCGGATGTAAACGCATATCACAGCAGGGCCGATATAGCGAATATCTCCATCGGCCAGGGTGAAATACTGGCCACGCCTGTGCAGGTCGCCGATCTTACAGCAACGGTGGCCAATGGCGGCATAAAAAACAGGGTCAACATAGTGGATGCAATCGTTGATAAAAACGGCAGGACAGTAAAGAAGATAAAGGTAAGCGAAGGACACCGGATAATATCGAAAGAAACTGCCGACAAAATAAGGGAGATGATGGAGGCCGTGACAATCAGCGGTACGGGCACAGAGGCTGTCACAGGCTACTACGGCGGTGCCGGGGGAAAGACAGGCAGCGCTGAGACAGGAACACCTGGTGTCGTACATGCCTGGTTCACAGGATATTTTCCCGCGGCGGAGCCAAGGTATGCGGTGGCAGTATTTGCGGAAAGCGGCCGCCTTGGCGGCAGATCGGCAGCGCCAGTGTTTGCGGAGATCGCCAGGGCTATGCTCGAGAAAGGATACTAGCGCGTTTTGCGGGCATAATGTCGCGGCCTGGCAGGCAGGCGACCGGCAAAATCTATCCTACGGGTTGACTTGATTTTCTGAAGGATTATACTTAAAGCAGTCGCTTTAGGTATGATCTTTTTTATTTGGGAGATGGTCCGTATGCAATTGATGGTATTGGTACTTAACA
>JAKOPX010000140.1 GCA_029778665.1 Bacillota bacterium
ATGCTACAGGCAAGCCAGTCCCTCCCAGGAGTGCGTACAATTCTGTCACCGTCATTGTTATCGGCCTCCTCGTCTTATTGCTTCCTCAATGTCGCGCGTAACTTGGTCTATGAGTTTTTCTTCCACCGGAGCAATATGCGGGCGGGCAGACACTCTTCCTCCACCACGCTTCGCATGCCCAAATTCGAGGAGGTGGGTCAATTGAGGCTTGGTTTTATTGTAGATCGTCATTTTTATCCCGCCATCGGTCATTTCCTTTTTGGCGGTCCAGCCTCTGGCATACTCACCTGTTTTCTTGGGAGAGGTGTCTTTTAACTCTTTTACTGCCGCCTCGACATCTTCCTCGATTATTTGGGCGACGGCTTCTTCGACTTCTTCAGTGTACTCTTTCAGGGCCTTTTCAATTTCAATGGTGAGATCTTTCATATGCCCGCCACCTCCTCGCAGACAAGTCTGGTCTTTTCTCCTGCCGTGGTTGCTCGAATGATGTTGTATGTTTTGCCCTCGTACTCCAGTCGCGTCTCCCCGCCGTATTCGAAACTGTATATTTCGAACATGAGCGAAGGCCTTAACCCGGTTAACGCTGCGTTATAATACTCCGTCGCGGAGACTGAGAACATATTGGCAAACACTTCGGTCTTAGTCTCCTTTGCGGTCTGATTACCGATGTCGTCCGGTATCCATTCGACGCTTATTAACTTTATCACGTCCTTATGTCGCATCGGTTACGGCCTCCGTATTGTATTCGGTCGACAGCATCAGGTGCAACTTTAGCATCTGGTACGCCTTGATGAGCCGATCTGCGTCCGGGTTATCGTACCCAAAATACGCCTTACAATAGGTCGTGATAGCCCTCTTTATGAGCGGGTCGCTCGTGTCTGTTACCTTAATGCCCGACACCTGGAGATCCCTTTGCGCCGCGCTGATTAGGTCGTTGATCTCGGTGTTAAAACTAGTGTTGCTAGCCGATATTCTGAGCGCTACTTTCACATCGTCGAGCAAAGCCATTTTATCACCCTCACACGATTAAATAAACATCTACCTGATGGCCGCTAAGAGCCGCCGTCGGCTTAATGTAAT
>JAKOPX010000141.1 GCA_029778665.1 Bacillota bacterium
ACAAAAGCGTTCAAAACGCTTATTTTTTATTCGCTTCAACCGTTCCAAACCCAGCAATAATGCGGCTTTGCAAAAAGCACAGTGCAAGCACCATACAAGCACAGTAAAAGCACAGAACGAGCCCTGCTGGTACCCTATTACCTTTAACCTATTACCTTTTACCTATTACCTATCACTATATAGTGCGACGGGTAGGATGGGAAAGGAGGGATAAATAAAAACAAAGAGAGGAGAGATCCATCATGGACACCAAAGGCTATCAATTAAGGGCCCGTTTTCTTCAGGAGGCTGAAGAGAAAGGACCAACAGCACAAGTGCTGATAGTAGCTGTCAAGCTGCCAACCGGAGCTGTCGAGCTTATCACAAACACGGCCCTGCTGCACACAAAGATAGACTACTACAAAAACGCATATGATGAGGAATTCAGGCTAAAAGGGAACTCCAACGTGCAGATAGTAGGCTTCATGTTTGTGTAGCCAGGACAAGGCGGAAAGGGAGGTGAGAAAGTAAATGGCTAACAATAATTTCAGGGAAATCGGCCGCATCGGACAAAAAAGATATGGTGGCTTTTTCTATGAGGAATTCCTGAAAGATCTCCAGGGAAGGAAAGGCGTCGAGGTCTACAAAGAGATGAGCGAGAACGACGACGTAATCGGCGCAATCCTTTATGCGATCGAGATGTTAATCAGGCAAGTATCCTGGATGGTTCAACCGGGAGGACCCACAGCAAAGGACGAGGAGGCCGCAGAGTTCATCTACCAGTGCATGGACGATATGCAGGATACATGGACAGACACGATATCGGAAATCCTTTCATTCCTGACATATGGATGGAGCGCTCACGAAATCGTGTACAAGAGGCGCGCCGGCAAGAGCAAGGATCCACGACTAAACAGCAAATACAGCGACGGACTCATAGGATGGCGCAAGCTGCCAATCAGAGCGCAGGAGACCCTCTGGGAATGGGTATACGACGATGAGGATAATCTCCTCGGAATGACTCAAATGCCACCGCCAAGGTACGAGCTCATCACGATACCAATTGAAAAGCTGATGATCTTCAGGACCAAGAGCAGGAAGGGCAGCCCTGAAGGAAAGAGCATACTCCGTAACGCATACCGCAGCTGGTACTTCAAGCGAAGGATCCAGGAGATAGAGGGAATAGGTATCGAAAGAGACCTGGCCGGTTTTCCGACGTTGACAGCTCCGGAGGGAATGAATATCTGGGATGAAGACGACCCAGAAATGGTAGCTGTCAGGATGGCCGCAGACCGAATTGTCCAAAACATAAGACGGGACAGTCTCGAAGGCCTGACATTACCGTCTGGCTGGAAGCTGGAGCTCTTAAGCACCGGAGGACGCCGGCAATTTGATACCAATGCAATCATCGAGCGATACGACACCAGGATAGCAATGACCGTCCTGGCCGATTTCGTTTTATTGGGTCACCAGAAGGTGGGCAGCTTTGCATTATCCAGTGACAAGACGGAACTCTTTGCAATGGCCGTCGGCGCATACCTGGACATCATCTGCGAGACCTTCAACAACAAGGCAATACCGGCGCTGATTGATTTAAACGCTCAACACTTCGCCGGCATCACCGATTATCCTACGCTGCAGCATGGCGACATTGAGAGCGCAGACATTCAGGCTCTGGCCTCTTATATCAAGGATATGACAGGCGTCGGCATACTGGTACCGGACGACCACCTCGAAGATTATGTGAGAGAAGTGGCCGGCCTGCCAGAAAGGCTGGATGAAGGGACCAATCCAAGGAAGCCAAGGCCAACAAGAGAGCGCAATCCTGACGTTCAGCCAGGCAAGGAG
>JAKOPX010000142.1 GCA_029778665.1 Bacillota bacterium
ACCAGGGGGAAGAAGCGTTCAGGCTTGAACTGGTATATTCAGACCTCGAAACCGCTTCGGCCGTCGGGTACGCTTTACGGCTATTGTCGTTGTTGAAAAGGTCCCATTTCGAACCTTCAGCAATGCCATTTTCATCTCCCAGACCGACTTCGGTTCTCGAAAGCAGATAAACCTTTCTGGTTATGTCCTCATACCCTCCGCCGTCAGTGACGGTATTCTTTGCAACCCTGATCGTGGTATCCAGGATCGCATTCCGGAAGGCTTCTTCGAAGTTAGAAAGAAAACCAGCTTCAGCGTCGTATTCGTTATAATTCGACCAAACGTTCGCGTTTGTTGGTGGGGCGTCGTAGTCGTGCCTTTTAGAGTACCAGGCCCCAGCGCCTGCCGCGCTATTAAGCCATTGGTCGATATTCGACACGCTGTAACGGTTATTTCCGTATTGCTTACGATTGCTGTCTGGGTTGCTGGCTTCGATCGCGTCGAAGCACTTCAGGGTAATAATCTTTTCGGTTATCAGCTTCACCCTGTTAGCGGTCTTATGGCCGACGATAAAGCGAATAACGCTATTGTTATACTTCGTATTGACCGATTTCACGACGTCGCCAACGTTCAACGTTGATATTTGTTTTGCCATGATAACCCTCCAATTCTTTAGAAAATAAGCTGTAGAACAGTTCGTCCATGCGCCTTATTAAGTGGTGACTGTTACCGTGTCCGGCATGGCCTGTCCAGCTTGTATATGAAGCCAGAATGTTTTCAAAGTCAATCCGGCCCTCGTCCAGTAGCTTCCTGAATTTCTTCAGCTTCCTTCGGATTCTGTTTTTGCTGTCACGGCGGATTTTCTGAACAACCTTGCCGCTTTCGGTCATATAAGTTCTGAAACCCAGGAAGTCGATTCCCTGATAAAGCGGGAAGATAGAAGTCTTCCCGTTAAGTTCCAGGTCCAGTTTTTCAACGTATTTCAGGATTTCCGACAGGCAATATTTCAAATATTCTTTGTCGTGGTGTATCAGATAGAAGTCGTCCATATATCTTCCATAATACTTAATGCGAAGCTGTTCTTTGATGAAGTGGTCCATTCCGGAAAGATAGAGGACCGCGAACCACTGGCTGGTATGGTTGCCGATCGGAATTCCTTTGCCTTCCGTTGAATCAATAATCATGTCAATAAGCCACAGAACGTCCGGATCGTGGATATGCCGCCGTATCTGCGACTTTAGAATGTCATGGTCTATTGAGTAAAAATATTTCTTAACATCACACTTCAGGACCCAGCCGTCCGCCCCGTAATGCCGGTAATAATCACGCATAAACTTTTTCAGACGGCCAAGTCCAAAATGTGTGCCTTTGCCTTTCTGACTGGCGTAATTATCCAGAATAAATGTCTTCTGAAGTCGTGGTTCCAGGACGTTATCGCAAAGGCTATGCTGGACGATTTTGTCGCGAAATGAATTATACATAATCAGTCGTTCCTTCGGTTCGTGGACCATAAAGCAGTTATAAGGGCTTAATTTATACTTCTTCGTGGTCAGCATATAGTGAATATAGGTTATATTTTCAAGGACGTTCACTTCGAACCGTGCGACGGCAAGTTTCCAGCGCTTGCCTTTCCTGGCGTCCAGGTAGGCCGCGTAAAGGTTATTGAAGTCTGCCATACGCTCAAAGTCAGAAAGCGAAGTGTGGTCTTCGTGCAAAATAAAAACCTCCTTGCCGCTTATAGTCAAGGCGCCGTCCGCCGAAGCCTTGACGTCAGCAATCTTGTGTTTACCCATACGGGAAGGATATGCCCTCCTTTGTTGGGGTTCTCTGCTTTCGGGTTCTTCACCGTACTCGGTCGCGAATTCCTCCAAATCCGGCCGAACGCCCCTGTTGCCGTTGTACGCGTTGTTGTTGTTCAGCGTGCCGTCCGTGTTGACATTCCGCGCGTTGTTCGAATTGCCGGCGTTCGGGGTACAGGGCATACCCTAAAT